>JAVVFB010000064.1:0-13944 GCA_032251095.1 Roseovarius sp.
TGAGGCGATGAGCGCGGTTTTGGGCGGCACGCAGAGCCTTCATACCAACGCGCTTGACGAGGCGATTGCCCTTCCGACCGAATTCAGCGCCCGGATTGCGCGCAATACCCAGTTGATCTTGCAGGAAGAAACCGGCGTCACCAATGTGGTCGATCCGCTGGCCGGGTCGTATTACGTTGAAAAGCTGACCGCTGATCTTGCTGACAAGGCCTGGGAATTGATTGAAGAGGTCGAGGCGATGGGTGGCATGACCAAGGCGGTTGAATCCGGCATGCCCAAGCTGCGCATCGAGGAAACCGCCGCCACCCGGCAGGCGATGATCGACCGTGGCACCGAGGTGATCGTCGGGGTCAACAAATACCGCAAGGACCGCGAAGACCCGATCGACATTCTGGATGTGGACAACGTCGCGGTGCGCGAGAGCCAGATCGTGCGCCTGAAGAACATCCGCGACAGCCGCGATGAGGCCGCCTGTCAGGCGGCGCTTGACGAATTGACGCGCCGCGCCAAAGAGGGGGGCAACCTTCTGGAAGGGGCCGTCGAGGCCGCGCGCGCGCGCGCCACCGTAGGAGAGATCAGCATGAGCCTTGAAAAGGAATTCGGCCGTCACCGCGCCGAGGTGAAGACCCTGGCTGGCGTTTATGGCGCGGCCTATGAGGGCGATGAAGGCTTTGCCGCGATTCAGAAATCGGTCGAGGATTTTGCCGAGGAAGAGGGCCGACGCCCTCGGATGCTTGTGGTCAAGATGGGGCAGGACGGCCATGATCGCGGTGCCAAGGTGATTGCCACCGCCTTTGCCGATATCGGCTTTGACGTCGATGTTGGCCCGCTGTTCCAGACCCCGGACGAGGCGGCGCAGGATGCGGTCGACAACGACGTGCATGTGGTTGGCATCAGCTCTCAGGCGGCCGGGCACAAGACCCTGGCGCCCAAGCTTATTGCGGCCCTGCGTGAAAAGGATGCGGGTGAAATCATCGTTATCTGCGGCGGCGTCATTCCGCAGCAGGATTACGACTTCCTGAAAAATGCGGGTGTGAAGGCGATCTTCGGCCCCGGCACCAATATCCCGGAGGCGGCCAAGGATATCCTGCGTTTGATCCGTGAGGCACGCGCCTGAGGTGACAGCGGCGGGGGGCCAGCCCCCCGCACCCCCCGGGATATTTTGGGCCAGAAGAAAAGGGGCGGAACATGAAGCTTGATCATCTGGCGGTGGCCGCAGAGAGCCTTGAGGGCGGGTGTGACTGGGTTGAGGATCGCCTTGGATTGCGTCTTCAGCCCGGCGGACGGCATGCGTATTTTGGCACTCATAACCTTTTGCTGGGGCTTGAGGATGGAATTTATCTTGAGGTCATCGCGATTGATCCGGGTGCAGAGGCACCGGCCTATCCGCGCTGGTTTGATCTTGATTGCTTCAGTGGTGCGCCGAGATTGAGCACCTGGATTTGCCAGGTGGATGATCTGGCAGGGCTGGTGGCGCGTTACCCCGAGGCGGGGTGCCCCGTGGCGCTTGCCCGGGGGGATTTGTGCTGGCGGATGGCGGTGCCCGGGGATGGGGTGTTGCCGTTTGATGGCGTGTTTCCGGCGCTGATCGAATGGGACGGCAGGGCACACCCAAGCGCAGTTTTACCCGCTTCGGGTGCGCGACTTGAGCGGTTGATTGTCACTCACCCGCTGGCCGAGACTTTGGTGCGGGTGCTTGCCCCGGTCCTTGCGGAGACCAGGGTTGTGTTTGAAACCGGGCCAGCGGCGTTGCGCGCCGAGATTTCCACGCCCTCTGGGATCAAGGTCTTGGGGTGATTATCCGTCAAGCCCGGCCCGGCGATATCGAGGCGATCCTTGCGATCTGGAACCCGCTTATTCGCGACACATCGGTGACCTTTACCACCTGTGAGAAGACGTCAGAGGCCTTGGTCGCGGAGATTGCCGCGCGCGGCGCGGCGTTTATGGTGGCCGAAGAGGCGGGCGCGATCCTGGGATTTGCCAGTTTTGGCGCGTTTCGACCCGGGCCGGGCTATGCCCACACGGCCGAGCACACGGTCATTCTTGACGTAGCGGCGCGGGGTCGTGGCGTGGGGCGGGCCTTGATGGCGCGTCTTGAAGAGGTCGCGCGGGGGCAGGGCATTCATGCGCTTGTGGCCGGGGTGAGCGGCGAGAACGAAGGCGCGATTGCCTTTCATGCCGCCATTGGCTTTCGTCAAGTGGCGCATTTGCCTGAGGTCGGGCGCAAATTCGGACGTTGGGTGGACCTTGTGCTTTTGCAGAAACTTCTGTGACTGCGGCGCTGACAAGCCCTTGGAAAGCCGATAGTCTGCGGGCATGTCGATCTGGACCCGCATCACCGAGGCTCTGGCGGCCCTTGCCAGCGGCGAGGGGCTAAGCGCGGTTTTTGACCGCCTGCGCACCCCGCCCGAGCGCAGTGTCGGCTTTACCATTGCCGTGATCGCGCTTTCGGCCAAGATGGCCAAGGCCGACGGTCTTGTCACCCGCGACGAGGTGACCGCGTTTCGCGAAGTGTTTCAGATTGCCGCCGAGGACGAGTCCGGCGCGGCGCGCGTTTTCAATCTTGCCCGTCAGGATGTGGCGGGGTTCGAGGAGTATGCCGCCCGCATTCAGCGGATGTTTCAAGGCGAGCCGGGCACGCTTTGCGTGTTGCTTGAGGGGCTGTTTCATATTGCCATGGCCGATGGGGTCTATCACCCCAAGGAGGATGCGTTTCTCGCGCGGGTGGCGGGCATTTTTGGCGTCAAGGACGGCGATTTTCGCACCTTGCGCGCCCGATTTGTGCCCGAGGCGCCCCCCGATCCCTATTCGGTTTTGGGCGTCAACAGGGATATGCCGCTTGACGAAATCCGCAAGGCCTGGCGCCAGATGGTGCGCGACAGCCACCCCGACAAGATGATGGCGCGCGGCTTGCCGCAAGAGGCGATCAAGCTTGCGGAAAAGCGGCTTGTCGACATCAACCGCGCCTGGGAGGACATTCAGGCCGAGGTCAGCCAAGGGGGGATGGATGCGGATCGCCACCTATAACGTGGAATGGTTCAACGCGCTGTTTGATGATGCAGGGCAGCTCTTGGATGATGACCAGTGGTCGGCGCGCTATAACGTGACACGCGCCGATCAATTGGCGGCGGTTGGTATTGTTTTCACCGCGATGGATGCCGACGCGGTGATGGTGATCGAGGCCCCCGACCATAACGGGCGGCGCACCACGCTCACCGCGCTTGAGAATTTTGCCAGCGTTATGAAGCTTCGGGCGCGCAAGGCAATCGTGGGGTTTGGCAATGATACCCAGCAGGAAATAGCGCTTTTATATGATCCCGATGTCATGAGCGCCCGGCATGATCCGCAGGGCGGAATCATCCCGCAAAAGGGCGATCAAGAGGCCCCGCGCTTTGACGGTGTGTTTCGGATTGACCTTGATATTGACGACACCGCCGATCAGGTGCGCTTTTCCAAGCCGCCGCTTGAATTGGCCGTCACCACCGCAAGTGGGCAGAGGCTTCGGATGATGGGTGCGCATCTCAAATCCAAGGCGCCGCATGGGGCGCAGGGCCGCGACGAGGCAATGCGCATGTCGATTGCCAATCGGCGCAAGCAATTGGCCCAGGCGGTCTGGCTTCGCCAGAGGATCGAGGCGCATTTGCGCAAATGCGATGCCTTGATCGTCTTGGGTGATCTCAACGATGGTCCGGGGCTTGATGAATACGAGCATCTGTTTGGCCGCTCATCGGTTGAAATCATCATGGGCGAAGGTGATGAGACCGGGTTGATGCTCTATGATCCGCACGCCCGCAATGCCCTGACCCGGCGAATTGGCGAGGTGCATAGCACGTCGCGGTTTTACCTCAAGCATGAAAAGCGGTATTTGCAGGCGCTGCTGGATTACATCCTGATTTCGCCGGATCTTATGGCGCGGGGGCCGGTCTGGCGCATATGGCATCCGTTTGATGATCCCGAATGCTGGCATCTGCCGGATCTGTGCAACGCGCTTTTGACGGCCTCGGATCATTTCCCGGTGACGCTGGATATTGATCTTTGATCTTAAAATCCGTGAATGGGGTGCTTATATGCAGGTCATGAAACAGATACGTCCCCTTATAACCGCCCTGTTTATCACGTCACTTGGCGCACTGCCGCTTGCGGCACAGGACGCTCAAGAGGAGCAGGGCAGATCACTTATGGAAGAAGGCGCGCGTTTATTCCTTGAGGGGATCAAGCGCGAAATGGGTCCGGCGCTAGAGGATTTGCGCGGCATGACCGAAGAGATGGAACCGGCCCTGCGCCAGTTTGTCGAGGAAATGGGCCCGGCGCTGAGCGATTTGATGGGCAAGGTCGGCGATCTGAGCGCCTATCATGCCCCCGAGGTTCTGCCGAATGGTGATATCATCATTCGCCGCAAGACCCCGCAAGAGATCGAGCAATTACCTGAGGGCGAGATAGAGCTTTAGCGCATGTTGCTCAAAACCGGGTCCCACTTTTGAGCAAGATGCTCTAGCGCGGGTTCTTGATCACGACACTTGCCGAAAGCGACGCTGCCAGCGAGTCAAATCGCGATCGCGCCACTTCCCCAAAGAGCGGGGCCGCCTCGGGCGAGAGGCGCAATTCCAGCAGCTTTTTCTTTGGAAACCAGCGCAGTTCGCCAAGTTTGGCGTTTTTCGTCAGCCAGAGCATCGCGGCAAAGCGCATCGCCTTGCCAAGCACTTCGGCCTCTTGGCGGTCGCGTTCCGGCAAGAGGGGGTCGAGATCGGCGAAGCGACTGCCCTCGCGTTTGTTGGAATAGCGATGCAAAAGCGCCAGCCCCAGATAAACCCGTTCGGAATGTTTCAGCCCGCCAAGGTTGGAGCGGGTGGCGTTGTCAAAGCAGACTTCGGCGCGGTAATCGGGATGTGCCCGCCAGCTTACGTCATGCAAAAGGCACGCGGCGCGAACAAGGCGGCGGCGCTCTGGCGGCGAGGATTTGAACAGCGGCTGGATGAAATGATAGATCACCTTGCCAAAGCCGGGAAGGCGCGCGTCCTTGTGCTCGGCAAAGCGGCAGGCCTCGATCAGGGGGTCGCGGTCACGCAATTGCTGGGGCATCTGTTCGTAAAGCATGCCTTCTCGGATGCCGTAACTTGACACCGCAATATCGCGCGGGCGAAATGTCTTGACGATTTCATGAAGCACTTCGGCGGCATGCGGCACAAGTGCGATCCGCGCTGATGATACGCCTGATTGCGCGCGCAGCGTTTCAAGATCATTTTGCGCGATGTAGTTGATCGTCGCGCGCACGGCGGCGGGGGTCATGCGGTATTCGTGCAGCACATGCAACGGATAATTGCGCCGCGCCATGTCGATCTTGGCAATCGCCCGCCATGATCCGCCGACAAGGAAAAGCCGGTTGCGCTGTTCGCCAAGCTCGGCCTGCATCGCGGTGAGGGTGTCCTTGATATGCGTCCTGCGGGCCTTTTTGCCGCCCTTGATATCGCGCAGCTTGAGCGGCCCAAGCGGCGAGGAAACGCGCGCGCCCACGGTGCCGCCGTCGATCTCGGCCAGCTCCATCGACGAGCCGCCAATGTCACAGACAAGGCCATAAGCGCCCGGCCAGCCCAAGAGCACGCCCTGCGCCGAAAGCCGCGCCTCTTCGCGCCCGTCAATCACCCAGAGTTTGAGGCCGGTCGCGGCCAGCACCTCGGCGCAGAATTCAGGCCCGTCCTCGGCATCGCGCACCGCGGCGGTGGCAACGGTGACAAGCGGGCCGGTGCCCATGCCCTTGGCCAAAAGCTGAAACCGTTTGAGGGCCTCAAGCGCGCGCACGCGTCCCTCGGGGTTAAGGCGCCCGGTATCGGCCATGCCGGCCCCAAGGGCGCACATGATTTTCTCGTTGTAGAAATAGGCCGGGCTGCGCGCCGCGCCGTCAAACACCACAAGGCGGACCGAGTTCGAGCCAACATCGACCACGCCAACACGCGCCAGCGCGCGCGCAGAGGGTTTGTCAAAAAGGGGTCGGCCAAACGGGCCGCCGTCAAGTTCCATCGGATCGCTAAAACCGTCCATCTTCGCCCCGTTGTGGTGCTTGTCCTCTATGCGACAGGGGGGGCTCTGGGTCAATCATCCGTATGGGTAAGTTTCGGCACATCCGATGCCCCCGCCGAGCCGCGCCCCGAGAGAGACGGGTTTTCCATGAAGAACCGATGACAGTTGAAGGCAAATTCGCCCTCGGGCTTGACGGTGCGGCCAAAGCTTCCGTCGGCGGCCATGACCCAGCTTTGGGCGACATCGGCCATATTTGCGGCCATCACTTGGCTCACGATCTGGGCCTTGACGGTGGGGTTCTCGATCTCGACGAGGGTCTCGACCCGGCGCACAAGGTTACGGCCCATCCAGTCGGCCGAGCTTATATAGACCCGCGCCTTTTTTGACGGCAGGCCGTGACCATTGCCGAAACAAACGATGCGCGAATGTTCCAGAAACCGCCCGATGATTGATTTGACGCGGATGTTTTCGCTCAACCCGGTCACGCCGGGCCGCAATCCGCAGATGCCACGCACCACCAGGTCGATGCGTACGCCCTGCTGGCTGGCCTGATAAAGCGCGTCAATCACTTCGGGCTCGATCAGCGCGTTCATCTTGGCCCAGATCGCACCGGGCCTGCCGGCGGCGACATGCTCGGCCTCGGCGGCGATCATCTCAAGCAGGCGGGGTTTGAGGGTGATCGGCGAAATCGCAAGGTTTTCAAGGCTTTCGGGCTGGGCATAACCCGAGAGATAGTTGAACACCTTGGTGGCATCGCGCCCAAGGGTGACATCGCAGGTAAAGAACGACAGATCGGTGTAAATCTTGGCGGTGATCGGATGGTAATTGCCGGTTCCGAAATGGGTATAGGTCACCAGGTTCTCGCCCTCGCGGCGCACCACGATCGAGATCTTGGCGTGGGTCTTGAGGTCAAGAAAGCCGTAAACCACATGCGCGCCCGCCCGCTCAAGGCGACGCGACTGGCGGATATTGGCGGCCTCGTCGAACCGCGCCTTGAGCTCGACAAGCGCGGTGACCGATTTGCCATCCTCCGCGGCCTCGCAGAGCGCCTCGACGATGGGCGAGTTGCGCGAGGTGCGATAAAGCGTCTGCTTGATTGCCACCACGTCGGGGTCACGCGCCGCCTGCGCCAGAAAGCGCACCACCATGTCGAAGGTCTCATAGGGGTGGTGCAGCAGCATGTCCTTCTGGCGGATCGCGGCAAACATGTCGCCGTCGTGATCCTGAACGCGTTCGGGTACGCGCGGCGCAAAGGGCGGCCACAGCAGATCGGTGCGCGTATCAAGCACCAGTTCCTTGAGGTCGGCAAGCCCGATCATGCCCTCCACCTCGACCACCTCTTCGGGGGTGACGTGCAATTCTTCCATGATCACTTCGCGCAGCGCCGCGGGCGCATCGGCCGAAATCTTGAGGCGCACCACCTCGCCGCGGCGGCGCCGTTTCAGGGCGACCTCGAATTCGCGCACGAGGTCTTCGGCCTCTTCCTCGACCTCAAGGTCGCTGTCACGCAGCACGCGAAACGCGCAATGGCCCTTGTATTTATAGCCCGGAAACAGGCTGTGCAGGTGCAAGAGCAACAGCTCTTCCAGCGGCAGAACCCGAAACGTGCCTTCGGGCGCGGGCAGGGTGACAAAGCGGTCGATCTGCTGCGGGATCGGCAACAGCGCCTGAAGCGGGCGCTTGTCCGATTTGCGCTCCATCTGGAGGGCGAGGGAATAGCCAAGGTTCGGGATAAACGGAAACGGGTGCGCCGGGTCGATGGCAAGCGGCGACAGAACCGGGAACACCTTGTGCAGGAATACATCCGCCAGAAACGTCTTGTCGTCCTCGGTAAGGCTTGCATTGTCGAGGATAGAAATCTGTTCCTGTTCCAACTCGTGACGCAGGACCTCGTAGGTGTCCTGTTGCGCATCCAGAAGCTTGCGCGCGTCTTCGTTGATCAGCACAAGCTGTTCGGCAGGGGTAAGCCCGTCGGCGGCGGGAGTCATATTGCCCGCCTGTGCCAGCTCGCGCAGACCGGCGACGCGGACGTTGTAGAACTCGTCAAGATTGGTCGCCGAAATCGACAGGAAACGCAGCCGCTCAAGCAGCGGTACGCGTGGGTTCTTGGCCTCTTCCAGAACCCGCCAGTTAAAGCCAAGCCAGCTTAGCTCGCGGTTGTAAAACCGCCCCGGTCCGGTGATGTCGAGATCCGGTAACTCGACCGGCTCGGGCATTGGGGATTTGAGGAAATCAGCGTTTGTCATGGCGGCCTTATGGCGTTGCAGTGTAACGGAAAGGTGACGCAGGGTGGCGCTATTCGGTCATTTTGTCCAGCACCTTTGCGGCCATGGCGCGGGTGATCGGGCGCCCGGTTGAAAGGGCGGTTGCGTCAAGCGTCGCCACGAGCCGACGGGCGGCGTCAAACGAGCGGTCCATGCGCCGCGCAAGATAGGGCAGTAGTTCGGGGTTGGGCGAGAGTTGCCGGTCGGCGAAGAGCTTCATCAACAGCGCCGCCAGAAGCGTGTCATCGGGCGCGCGCAGATGCGCCAGCGTGGTGGCCTGCATCCGGCTGGCAAGATCAGGCAGCGCGAGGGGCCAGAAATTCGGCGCGGTTTCAGCGGTGAGCAGAAGCGAATGCCCCTCGGCGAGGGTCAGGTTATGAAGGTGAAACAGCGCCTCTTCGCCGGGCGCGACACCCGCGATCTCTTCGGCGTCCTCGACCGCGACAGGGCCGCTGGCAAGGGCCGCGATATCGGCCTCGGCAAGGTCGCGCGCAGCGATGATCACCGCACCGGTGACGTTTGCCCAGACATGGGTTAGGTGGGTCTTTCCGGCGCCCGGCGGTCCGACAAGCACCAGTTTGCGAGAGGGCCAGCCCTGCCAGTCCTCGATCATCGCGACGGCCTGTGCATTGGCCGGGGCGACATAAAAATCCTCTCGCCCGAGGGCGGCGCGCACGGGCAGATCAAAGCTGAGTTGTTCGCCCATCAATCCGGATCCTGCGCGTCCAGCCCGCGATAAAGACGGCTGTCCTTGTATTGGCGCAGAGCAAAGCGCGTGATCACCCCGAGAGCGGCGGCAACCGGCACCGCCACCAGCATGCCGACAAAACCAAACAGCGTGCCAAAGGCCGACAGTGCAAAGATAAGCCAGACCGGATGCAGGCCCACGGAAGACCCGACAAGCTTGGGGGTGAGGACATTGCCTTCGATCACCTGACCCGAGACAAAGATCGCCGCAACCAATCCGACGCTAAGCCAGTCGCCCCAGAACTGAAACAGTGCCAGCCCGACCGCCAGAACCCCGCCGACAATCGAGCCGACATAGGGAATGAAGGTGATCAACCCGGCAAAGGCCCCGACCACAAGCCCGAATTGCAGGCCGACAAGCATCAGGGCCATCGCGTAATAGGTGCCGAGCACCAGACAGACCGTGCCCATGCCGCGAATAAAGCTGGCGAGGGTCTGGTCGATCTGGCGGGCAAGGTCACGGATCACCGGCGCATGATCGCGCGGCAACAGCCCGTCAACCTTTTCAACCATATGGTCCCAGTCATAAAGAAGGTAAAACGCCACCACCGGCACGATCACGAAGAGCAACACCAGATTGAGCAGCGAAGCCGCCGAGTTGAGCGCGGTCTTAAGCACCTGACCGCCACGGTCACGGATCGTCTCGCCAAGTGAGAGCAGGGTTTTGTGAAGGGTTGAATCCGGCTCGAACATCGAGGGGAAATGGTTGGTCAGGAACCCCTGCAAATTCCGCGTCAGTTGCGGGGCGGTGTTGAACAGCGAAATCGCCTGTTCCACCAGTGTCGGCACCACCAGAAGCGCCATGATCACAAATGTCAAAAGCGCGACCAGCGTGATCACCACGACCGAGGCCGCCCGGCTTAGCCCCATGCGTTCAAGCCGGTCGGCCACAGGATCAAGGAAATAGGCAATCGCCCCGCCAATCACAAAAGGCAGGATCACATCGCCCAGAAACCACAGCATCAGCAGAAAGACCGCCGAAGCGAGCCCCCAGTATTTCAGCTGATCCTTGACCGGCAATGCCATCCGTTCCGCCTTTTGTCGCTTTTACCCCTTCACATTGCCCATGCGGCGCGCGGTTTCAAGGGGGCGGGGGGCGAAAGCGTGATCCTCCCTTGTCTGGACCGCCGCAAAGCCATAAACCGGGGCAAATATCCTTTGCCAGAGGTCCAACATGCGCCTGTCCCGTTATTTTCTGCCCGTGCTCAAGGAAACCCCGTCAGAGGCGCAAATTGCCTCGCACCGCCTGATGTTGCGGGCGGGCATGATCAAGCAGGCGACGGCCGGGATTTATTCCTGGCTGCCTCTGGGGTTCAAGATCCTGCGCAAGCTTGAGAATATCGTGCACGAAGAACAGGTGCGCGCGGGTCATATCCCGATGCTGATGCCGACGCTGCAATCGGCCGACCTCTGGCGCGAAAGCGGGCGCTATGACGATTACGGTGCCGAAATGCTTCGGATCACCGACCGGCATGGCCGCGATATGCTTTATGGGCCGACCAACGAAGAGCTGATCACCGATATCTTTCGCGCCCATGTGGGCAGCTACAAGGACCTGCCGCTGACGCTCTATCATATCCAGTGGAAGTTTCGCGACGAGGTGCGCCCGCGCTTTGGTGTGATGCGCGGTCGCGAGTTTTTCATGAAGGACGGGTATAACTTTGACCTGACCAAAGAGGATGCGTTGCACGCCTATAACCGGCACATGGTCAGCTATCTGCGCACCTACGAGCGGATGGGATTGCAGGCGATCCCGATGCGCGCCGATTCTGGCCCGATTGGCGGCGATGATACGCATGAATTTCTGGTGCTGGCCGAGACCGGCGAATCCGAGGTGTTCTATGACAGCGCGATCACCGATCTGAGCCTTGGCGAGCGCGCCGTGGATTACAACAGTTGGGACGACTGCGCGGCGATCGTCAAGGAGTGGACCACGCCCTATGCGCGCACCGACGAGACCCACGACGAGGCGCTTTTCAACGCCATCCCCGAGGCGCGGCGCAAGACCAGCCGTGGCATCGAGGTGGGGCAGATCTTTTATTTCGGCACCAAGTATTCCGATGCGATGGGCGCAACGGTGCAGGGCCCCGATGGCAAATCCACGCCGGTGCACATGGGCAGCCACGGCATTGGCGTGAGCCGCCTTGTCGGCGCGATCATCGAGGCGAGCCATGACGACAAGGGCATCATTTGGCCGGAGGGCGTGACGCCCTATCACGCGGGTATCGTGAACGTGAAACAGGGCGACGCCGAGGCCGATGCGGCCTGCGAGGCGATCTATGCTTCGTTGAACGCGCTTGGCCTTGAGCCGCTTTATGACGACCGCGACGAGCGGGCAGGCGGCAAGTTCGCCACGATGGACCTGATCGGCCTGCCCTGGCGGATCACGGTGGGGCCGCGCGGCCTTAAGAACGGGGTGGTTGAACTGACCTGTCGCCGCACCGGGGAAAGCGAAGAATTGCCGCCCGAACAGGCGATTGAAAAGCTGGCACTGGTTTACGCAGGCCATGTTCTTCGGCCAAGCCTGTAGACGAGGGACTTGAGCGCCCGTCCGCCCGCCCCTCGGGCGGGCGCTTTGTGAGGTTGAAAGCCATCGACAACACAGAGGTATTTTGCTGGCATCAAGTGCCAGCCTGCCCTGTTGCAACGCCCACCCGGCGGACCGGCCCGCGCGGCTCCTTTCTTGGGGGCACAGCCCTCCCTTGACGCCCGCACCCTAAAACCCCACTGTCCGCGCAAATTTACCAAGGTGTCAGAATGGCCAGAACGCCCGCCCCCTTTGCCCCGTTTGAATGGATGATCGCCTGGCGCTATTTGCGCGCCAAGCGGGCCGAGGGCGGTGTCAGCGTGATGACATGGATCAGCCTTGTCGGCATCACGCTGGCGGTGTTTGCGCTGATCGCGACGCTGGCGGTGCGCTCCGGGTTTCGGGCGGAATTTGTGGATACCATCCTTGGCGCGAATGCGCATGTGACGGTTTATAACGCGGGCGAAGTTGACGCGCAAAGTGGCCGGATTGACCGTACCATCCAGGATTACGAGGCCATGGCCGAGCGTGTGCGCGCAGTGCCGGGCGTGACCCGCGCCGCGCCGCTGATCAAGGGGCAGGTGATGGCCAGCGCCCGCGACCGAAACGCCGGGGTGCAGGTCTTTGGGATCGCGCCGGGGGATTTGCGCAGCATTCCGCGCGTCGCCGACCCAGAGACCAGCCGGGGCGATATCGCCAGCTTTGCGCAAGGCATCGCAATCGGCTCGGGCGTGGCGCAGGAGCTTGGCGTCGGGATTGGCGACCGGATCAAGTTGATCTCGCCCAATGGCGTCAAGACCGCCTTTGGCACCAGCCCGCGTATCAATGCCTATGACGTGACCTATATCTTTTCCGCCGGGCGCTATGACATCGACCGGGTGCGGGTCTATCTGCCGTTTGACGAGGCGCAGAGCTTTTTCAACCGCGAGGGGCGCGCCGACGAGCTTGAGGTGATGGTTGTTGAGCCTGAGAACGTGGACGCTCTTGCCCTTCCGCTGTTGCGCGCGGCGGGCGAGCGGGCGCAGGTCTGGACCTGGCAGGATGCCAGCGGCTCGTTCCTGCGCGCGCTTGAGGTTGAGGATAACGTGATGTTCATCATCCTGTCGATCCTTGTTCTGATCGCAGCGATGAATATCACCAGCGGCCTGATCATGCTGGTCAAGAACAAGGGCCGCGATATCGGGATTTTGCGCACCATGGGTCTGACCGAAGGCTCGGTCCTGCGGGTGTTCTTCATCTGTGGCGCGTTTACCGGCCTGATCGGTACGGCGATGGGGGTTGTTCTGGGCTGTCTGTTCGCGCTTTATATCGACCCGATTTTCAGCCTTGTGAATGTGCTGATGGGCGGGCAGGTCTGGGACCCGTCGATCCGGGGGATTTACCATTTGCCGGCCAAGTTGCAGTTTGGCGATGTGATGTCGGCGGTGGCGCTGTCGCTTGGGCTGTCGTTCGTGGTGACGATCTTTCCGGCGCGGCGCGCGGCCCGGATGAACCCGGTGGAGGCGCTGCGCTATGAGTGATGTGATGCTGCGGCTGTCGGGGGTCGAGAAGACCTATAACAAGGGCGAAACCGGCGAGGTGCGGGTTTTGGCTGGCGTCGATCTGGCGCTTGCGCGCGGCGAGATGGTGGCGCTTGTGGCGCCTTCGGGGGCCGGAAAATCGACGCTGTTGCATATTGCCGGGCTTTTGGACACTTCCGATGCCGGTAAGGTGGAGATCGCGGGCGAGGATATGACCGGGCTGAATGATCGGCGCCGCACCGCTTTGCGCCGACAGGAGGTGGGGTTCGTCTATCAGTTCCATCACCTCTTGCCCGAGTTCACCGCGCTTGAAAACATCGTCTTGCCGCAGCTGGCCGATGGCGTGGCGCGCAAGGTTGCAGAGGAGCGCGCCCGTGGTCTTTTGGATCAGGTCGGGGTTGGCGCGCGCGCCGGTCATCGCCCCTCGGCGATGTCGGGCGGCGAACAGCAGCGGGTGGCCTTTTGCCGGGCGCTGGCCAATAGGCCAAGCGTCCTGTTGGCCGATGAGCCGACCGGAAATCTTGATCCCGGCACCGCCGATCAGGTATTTGGCGCCCTTGAGGGGTTGGTGCGCGACACCGGGCTTGCGGCGCTGATTGCTACGCATAACCTTGAACTGGCGGCGAAAATGGATCGGGTTTTGCGGCTTGAGCAGGGCCGCCTTGTTGGCGCGGATTGACGCAAGGCGCGTGGGTTTCACCCACCCTACGGGTACATTTGAGGGCAGATTTTGAGGATCAATTTGCGCAGAATACAAAACGCGCAGGAGCAGACGGAGGCCGCATGGCACAGGTATTCCTTGACGAGATCGAAGCGCGCAGCAAAGCGGCGCTGATGCGCCATGGCGCGGTTGAATGGGTGGCGGGCGAAG
>JAVVFB010000065.1:0-13934 GCA_032251095.1 Roseovarius sp.
ATTCCGGCAGCCATTTGGCAAAGCGGAACGAGGCGGTGGCGGTCACCGCCCCCATGTCAAAGCTGCCATCCTCGCGAATGGCGGCAGCGGGGGAGCAATGAAAATTGGCCGCGCTCTGGCTTGGCAATTCCATCGGGATATTCGCCTTTTCCTCGAGCGCGCGCATGTAGACGCCTTCGCGCGCCGTATAAAGCAGCCCGTCGAGATAGACGATATCGCCAAGCCGCAGATCGGCGATGGCCTCTGGTGTCGGGGTGGTGCTCAGGCGAACTTCACGCGGTTTCATTCTGCGGCATCCTGTTGGCTGTTGGGCCACTCGACGGTGTCGCGGCGCTGATAATCGGTGAACCATTCGGGATCGGTGCGATATTCGACGCGCCCGTCGGCATGCACCCGCGCCACCGCGCGGCGCGACGACAGGCAAAAGGCATGCACCGACATCTGCATGCCGCCGGTGTGGCAATAGCCGACCTCGATATTGCAATCTATCACCATGTTCTTGCCGACAAAGCCCATGGCGCCCATGCCGATGGAATTGCCAAGCTCTTTGAAGTCATCCTCAAGCGCAGCAATCTTGGGGTCGGGGTTGCGATCGCCCACCACCCGAAGACAGGCGGCGCGTTTGCCAAGCACCATGCAGGTATCCTTGCAGCCACCAAGGCCGATGCCGATGATTGCCGGCTGACAGGCGAGGCCGCGTTTGCCAAAGGCGACAAGGCTATCGAGATAGAAGCGTTTGATACCCTGAATGCCGTCGCTCGGGAAAAGCATGCGGTAATCGGTGCCGAAAAGGCCGCCCTTGTGAACCGTGATAAGGTCGATCCATTCGCCGCCCGGCTCGTACCCGTATTCGATTTCCGGCGCGCCGATACCGACGTTGTTGTTGTGATCGGTGCGCCAGAGCGGATGCACCCGGTTGGGCCGCAACGGCACGCCGTTGGTGGCATTGGCGGTGGCGCGGCGCAAAGCGGCCTCAAGCGCGATGGGGCCGCCTTCGATTTGCGTCTCGTTGCCCATCTTGACGTACCAGCGCGGGGTGCCGGTATCGCCGCACATGGCGCGGCGGTCTTCCTTGGCGGCCTGATAGTTTTCCAGCATCGCTTGCAGGACGAAAGACGACAGGTCGCCATCCTCGGTTTCGGCGGCGTGTTGCAAGCCGGTGAGGTAGTCGTCGGGGATCTCGATGGCGGCCTTGTCCATCAGGGTTTCGGCGGTTTTCTGGATCAGGTCGATGGAGATCATTGTGCTGCCACCAGTGTTTCGGGTTCGCCGTCGGGCAGGATGGTCTCGCCGGGGCGAACGATGCTGAAATCGACGGGGTCGCGGCGCACGGCGAGGGCGTCGCCGGTTTGCGTCACGACGGTGAAATAAGACGCATCAAGGTCGCCCTCGTCGGGGAAATCCTCGCGGTAATGCGCGCCGCGGGAATTTTCGCGTTCAAGGCCGGCCAAGGCAATCGCCTGAGATATATCACAAAGCGAGCGCAAATTCAGCCAGTCATGCCAGGTGAGGTTGAAAGCGAGGGTGTCGGGGGCGACGCCGACCTCCATCAAGGCGGCAGAAATCTCGGCCACGCGGGTTTGCGCGCGCGTCAGGCCCGCGCCGGTGCGCAAGACGCCGACATCTTCCCACATAGCCTCTTGCAGTGCGTGGCGCAGGGGTTGGACCAGATCGGGCTTGCGGGTGAGCGGGTGCAGGGCGCGGTCAAGCTCGGCCTGCAACGTCGCGGGACAGGGATCGCGCAGGGCGCCCATCTTGCGAATGTCGGCGCCCATGGTGTCGCCCGCAACGCCGCCATAGACGGTGGAATTGGCCACGCCATTGCCGCCGAGACGGTTGGAGCCATGCGCGCCGCCCGCATCTTCGCCAGCGACGTAAAGCCCTTCAAGCGCAGTGCGGGTATCGGCATCAACCACCACGCCACCCATGAAGTAATGCGCGGTCGGCACCACCTCGACCAGACCGGCGGCCAGATCAAAGCCGCTATCGGCGCAGCGTTTGACCATGCCGGGAAACTTGGCGCGCACATTATCGGGGCCAAGATGGGCCATCGAAATGAACACGCCGCCGTTTTCCGAGGTGTTGTTCTTGCGCATCTCGGAATAGATGCCGCGGCTGACCACATCGCGGGTGGCGCGTTCGCCCTTTGGGTCATACTCGAACATGAAGCGGTTCTGTGCGCCGTTGAGCAATTGCCCGCCCGCGCCACGCAACCCCTCTTCCAGAACAGTGCCGGTCATGCGGGTGTGATCGCCCGCCAAAAGGCCGGTGGGATGAAATTGCACCATCTCCATATCGCGCAGTTCCAGCCCCGCGCGCAGGGCCATGGCAAGACCATCCATCGTCTTGTCGCCCGAGGGGGTGTTGTATTTGTACATGGTCGGGCCGCCGCCCGTGGCCATCAGCACCGTCTTGGCGCGCACAAGGCGAAAGCGGCCGGTGCGCATGTCGATGAACAGTACCCCGGCAAGCGCGCTTTTGTCGGCCGTCGGGATAAGGCCGATGGCGCGATGTTCCTGAAGCTTTTCGACCGGGCGCGACAGCACCTGTTCCATCAGGCGGCTGATGATCTCGATCCCGGTGAGGTCGCCCTTGTGCACGGTGCGATCCGCGGTCTGGCCGGCAAAGGCCTTTTGGTGCAGGCTTCCGTCCGGGTTGCGATCAAAGAAACAGCCGATTTCGTTTTCCAGTTCGCGGATACGCACCACCGCCTGTTCGCAGAGCTTCCAAGCCATATCCTGATTGGGGAGCCATTTGCCGCCCCGGATCGTATCCATGAAATGCCGCTCGACGGTGTCACCGCCGCCAAGCGCCACGTTATAGCCACCCTGCACCATCCGGGTGCAGCCGCATTTGCCGATCAACCCTTTGACGGCGATGGTGATGCGGGTGCCCGGCGGGGCGGATTGCTGGGCGTGAAGGGCGGCGAAAAGGCCGGCGCCGCCGGTGCCGATGATCAGGATATCGGTGTCATGGCGGTCGATCTCTGTGGCGCAGGCCATGGGTTATATCGCTTTCAAAAAGAAGGTGGTCGAGATCAGGAAGGCAACGCCAACCGCCCCGGCGGCAAGGGTCTTGTGGCGGTCCGACCAAGGCAGGAATTCAAGCGCCAAAAGGCGCAGGCCGCCAAACATATGCACTGCAAGCAGAAAGACGAGGCCGAATTCCGCCAGCTTGACCAGCGGCATTTCGGCGAAGGCGAGCATCCCGTCAAGGCGCGCGGGGTTGGTCAGCGCCTGTGACAAAAGCCAGAAATGCGCGGGCAGGAACAGCGCAAGCGCAAGCCCCGAGACCCGGTGCAGCACAAACGCAAACCACAAGGGATGAGAGCGGGCAGGGGCCTTCATGGGACTGTCACCGCGAAAACGGCACGCAGGCCGAGGAAAAGAAGGGCGGCGCAGGCGCCCCATGTGACGAGCAAAAGCGCCGCGCCCTTGAGGGCGAGCCATTCATGCGCGATCACCCGCAAACCGATGGCGGCGTGGATCGACACGGCAATCACGAAAAGGCCGTAAAAGGCGAACCAAAGCGCGCTGCCCTGGGTGCGACCGAGGATTTCGGCGGCGCTCAGCCCGCCCTGAATGGCATAGATCATCACCGCGAGGTGGCCCAGAACCAGCGGTGCCATGACAAGCGCGGTGAGCCGTTGCAGCATGTAAAGGCGCAGATCAAGCATTGCGTTTGCCCTTGAAGAAGGATTTCACGGTTTCGCGTTTCAGCCCGGCAATGGCGCGCATCGGGTTCAATTCGTTGGGGCAATATTGCGCGCAGCTTCCCATCGAGTGACAGGTGTGACAGCCCCCGGTGCCCGAGACCGCATCAAGGATGCTGGCGCGCCCCCCGTCGCGGCTATCGTTGAGCAGGGTCCAGGCGCGTTGCAGGGCGGCGGGGCCAAGGTAATCGGGATTGCCCGCCACCGTATCGCAAGCGGCATAGCAGATCGCGCAATTGATGCATTCGACGCCAAGGTCGGCCTCGGCGCGGGCCGCGTCGGTGGGATCAATCGCCTCTATCGGGTCATGGCGGGTCTGGCTTGGATGATGCTGTGCCTCTGCGGCGGTCCATTTGTCAAAGAACGGGTCCATGTCGGCGGCAAGATCCTTGATCACCGGCAGATTGCGCAGCGGTTCAATCATCAGCTTGCCGTCGGGCGCGACCTTTTTGATATGGGTGCGACAGGTCCAGCGCGGGGTGCCGTTGACCATCATCGCGCAAGACCCGCACATGCCGACGCGACAGGCAAAGCGATAGCTAAGCGTCGGGTCGGCAAATTGCTGAATCCACGACACCACGTCAAGCACTGTCTGGCTTGCATGGGCGGGGACCAGAAACCTGTCATAGCGCGCGCCCCGGATGGTGCCGCGGTGGACGGTGACATCAAGCATTTCCTGAGCGGCGGTCACGGGCAGGCCCCTTTTCCGGTCGGTGTTGGGATGTAACCTTGGTTATATTTATCAGCGCAGCTAACAAAAAGGAATAAATTCTAATGGTTTCTGTAAGGTCAGGTAACGAAATAGGTTTTGATCCGTTTCAGGGCGCTGCTCTGAAACGGTACGATCTGCGCAAATTTTGTGCATAGCGGTGTTTCAAACAGGCAAGGCCCCGAGATCTGGAGCATGCCGCATGTTCGAGAGGCTCAAAACCGGTGCCCATTTTTGAGCAACCTGGTCTAGCGCAACTTGAGATTGCCGAGGGCGGCGCGAATGACGCTGTTGGTGTCGTCGCTGTCGCCGGACACGGCCAGGCCGACAAGCGCGCCTTTTTCGCCGCCAAAGGCGCGGGCGTAATCGGCGGCAAGATCGACGCTTTCACTATGCGCGCCGGTGCTGGCTTGGCGCAGGGCAATGGTCACGCCCTGTCCGGGGGGGCCATAAGGCGAGGGGATCACCTGCCCGCGCTGGTGATTGCCGCCCCAGGCGTATTGAATGATCCGCACCTCGTCATTGCCAAGCAGGCTTTTGATATTGGCATTTTGAAGCTTGGGCGCGGTGCTTTGCGGCACGAAAACGAAGTAGAGCGAGATATTGCGATCATCCCCGCCTTTTTGCGCAAGGTTGGTGGGGGCAACGGATTGTTCGACGGTCCAGCTCCACGAGGCGCCGCTGGTTTGCCAATCGTTTTGCGCCACGCGGGTCCAGGCAAGCGAGACCGAATTCTCGGACACCATGCTGAGATTGGTGCCGAACCGGTAATCGTTCGAGCTGAACAAGGAGAGGCGTTGTTCCCGCCAGCCAGTGTCAAAGCTGATTTGTCCGGCCGCCGCCGTGGTCGCGAAGAGGGCGAGTATCGCGGTAAATACCGTAAGGCGCATGGGTCACTCCGTTTGTGGTAGACGTAACACATAGGGTTTGCGCGCCCAAAGTACAGGGGCAGAGGCGCGCGATGCGCGCCGGGATTACTGGGCCGGGATTACCTTGAAATCAATGGCGGCGTACCATTCGGCGACGGCGCGGATTTCGGCGTTGGTCATCTCGGCGGCGATCCCGGTCATGATGTCATGACTGCGTTTTCCGGTGCGAAAGGCCTTGAGCTGGGTGTCGATATACATCGTGGTTTCGCCGGCAAGATTGGGGGCATCCTCGATCTGGGCAATGCCATCGACGCCGTGACAGGCAACACAGCCCTCGGGCGCGTTTTCCGGCGATTGGCGCGCGGACAAGGCGGCGACCGGGGTTTGGCTGCTGTACCATGCGGCGAGGTTGGCGATGGCGGTATCGTCAAGGGTTTTGGCCACGACGCTCATCATCTCATGCACGCGTGTGCCCTCGCGGAACGCGGTCAGCTGATGGGTGATATAGGCCGGATTCTCGCCACCGATATGCGGCGCGATCGGGATCTTGGCAAAGCCGTCGATGCCATGACAGGTGCGGCACTGACCGGCGAGCTTGCGCCCGGCCTCAGGATCGCCGGGGGCGTCCTGGGCAAGGCCACTCTGGGCGAGGAAAACCCCGCCCAGAGCCAGAACGCATGCCTTGAGCATCAGTTGCCCTCGTACCAGATGCGATAGATCGCGCCGGCAAGATCATCGGACACCAGAAGCGAGCCGTCGCGCAGTTGCGCCACATCGACCGGGCGACCAAGGTATTCGCCGTTCTCGTCGATCCAGCCCTCGGCGAAAGGCTCCATCGTGGCGGTGCCGTCCTCGGCGATATGGGTGACCATGACGCGCGCGCCGACCGGATCGGTGCGGTTCCACGATCCGTGCTGGGCCGAGAAGATGGCGTTCTTGTATTTGGCCGGAAACATCTTGCCGGTGTAGAAGGTCATGCCGAGATCGGCGGCATGGGCCACGGTTTCGACCGCAGGCATCACCACGTCAACCGGCACCTCTTCGCCCGCGTACTCGTGCGTGCGTACCGAACCGCCGCCATACCAGGGATGGCCGAAATGCTGGCCTGCCTCGGTCTGGTGGTTCAATTCGCCCGGCGGGATGTCATCGCCCATGCCGTCGACCTGATTGTCGGTCCACCACAGATCGCCGGTTTCGGGGTGGAAATCCTGACCCACCGAATTGCGCACGCCGTAGGTATAGACCTCGCGGCCGGTGCCATCGGTGTTCATGCGGATGATACCGCCGATGCCCCATTTGGTGTTGAGGTCGAGGTTCTCTTTCGGGGCGACGTTAAAGGGCTGGCCGAGCGAGATATAGATCTTGCCATCCGGGCCGATATCGCACACCCGCGCGGTGTGGTTGAAGCTTTCCTGTTCTGCCGGGATCAGATCGCCCTGCGCGACAAGATTGAAGGCCGCCACATCGGGGCTTTCATAAAAGAATTCCGCCGCAGGGAACAAAAGTACGCGGTTCTGTTCGGCGATGTAGAGAAAGCCATCCTTGGAAAAGCACGGCCCGTTCGGGATCGAGAACCTGAGCGAGGGCGCGAAATCCTTGACCTCATCGGCGACGCGATCCTTGTTGCGGTCGGTCACCGACCAGACCTTGTCTTTGCGGGTGCCAACGAAGGTCACCACACCCTGTGGGCCGACGGCCATGTGGCGCGCATCGGGTACAACCGCGTAAAGGCCGATCTTGAAGCCCGCCGGAAGGGTGATGCCTTCGAGCGTTTTCTTGATGCCATCGGCATAGGCGCCGCTTTGTTCGATAAAGGTGAAATCGGTCACGCCGGTCGATTGGAAATTCGACAGCTTTTCAAGGTTATCGGGCACATTCGCGCCCTGTGCATGGCCCAGTCCGGCCATCAGGGCGAGCGCGGCGATAGATGATAGCAGATGTTTCATGTGGTTCCTCCCATTCGAAAATCTTACAGGTCCGACCGTTGCGTCAGCGCGACAGTCTGGTCTCAAGCTCTTGAAACGAAACGATGAACCGGCGCGCGCTCTCCCCTTCGCAAGCCAGTGCAAATACCTCTTACGTTGCATTCACGAAAGGTGAGCCTATCCTAGATTCTCCAAAGAGCAAGGCTTTGATCGCGCCATTTCCTACGACCAAAGTCGGGCTAGGCGAATCGCGGCGCAGGTCGGGAGTGGGGGGCAAAAGCGCCGTGAAATCTGGCCTTTTCGGATGGTACGGGCAGGGGGGGTGCCCCTCAAATCCGACCTGGCGATAAAACGGGCATGTTCCTGTTTGCTTGCATTCGCTATTGTCGATGGCGATACGGTGCCTGCGCGTGTCTGAAACGGCGTTGAGGGAACAAGATGACAGGAAAGAGCGTCATTTCACAAGTCGGCGGTCCATCCGCGACCTTTGAAATGGCCGGGGTGTGTTTTGCGCGTGAGGGGCGCAGGCTTTTGGACGGGATCGACCTTTGCGTGACAGAGCGGCGCGTCGGGGTTGTCGGGCGCAATGGCTCGGGCAAAACCACGTTGGCGCGGGTTCTGTCGGGTCTTGTCGTGCCGGATCAGGGGCGGGTGCGGGTCTGTGGCGTCGATATCGCCAAGGACCGCAAGGCGGCGATCCGCACCGTCGGCATCCTGTTTCAGAACCCCGATCATCAGATCATCTTTCCCACTGTCGAGGAAGAGATAGGCTTTGGTCTGGTGCAGGGGGGGGCGTTAAAATCCGAAGTGACCCAGAAGGTTGCGGAGATTTTGGCGCGGTTTGACAAATCGCACTGGGCCAAGGCGGCCACGCATCAGCTCTCGCAGGGGCAAAAGCAACTGGTCTGTTTGATGGCGATTATCGCGATGGCCCCCAGGGTGGTCATTCTGGACGAGCCGTTTTCCGGGCTCGATATTCCGACTCGGGCCCAGTTGATGCGGTATTTTGAGCGCATTGAGGCGGCTCTGATCCATATCACGCATGACCCGCAGGCCCTGCGCGGGTATGAAAGGGTGATCTGGCTTGAAGAGGGGCGGATCAAACAGGATGGGGCGGCCGCGCAGACGCTTGCGGCCTTTGGTAAACATATGACCGATCTTGGGGGGCATGATGATATCTCTGACCTCGCCGGTTGAAACCCGCGCCCATGGCTGGCCGGCGGGCGCAAAGCTTGCGGCGCTTTGTGGCGCGACGGTCGTGTTGTTCGCGCAAGAGGGGCTTGGCTTTCATGTGGTGGTGTTCGCCGCTTGCCTGCTTGTCTATCGCCTGCCCGGCGGGCAGTTTTTCCGCGCCGGGGTGAAGGGGCTTTTCGTGCTCTGGCCGTTCATCGCGGTGGTGCTTGTCTGGCATTTGGTGATTGGCGCGCCGGTTGAGGGGCTGGTCGTGGTGCTGCGGCTTTTATCGGCGGTGGCGCTTGCCAATCTGGTGACGATGACCACGCGCCTTTCGGCGATGATCGAGGTGGTGCGCTGGCTTGGCGCGCCGCTCAGACGGCTGGGCGTCAACACCCGTGCGCTTGAAATCGGGATTGCGCTTGTGGTGCGCTTTACGCCGACGCTGGCCGACAAGGGCGCGCAATTGGCGCAGTCATGGTTGGCCAGATCGCCCAGGAAACCCGGTTGGAAGATCGTCATGCCGTTTACCGTGCTGGCGATCGACGACGCAGAACATGTGGCCGAAGCGCTGAAGGCGCGCGGCGGCCTGAACCAGTAAAGGACATCAAAGAATGGAACGTAACCTTGCCCTTGTGGCGCTTTTTGCCGCCTTGATCGCGGCGCTTGGCCTGATCCCGAAATTCACCCTCGGGTTTGGCGTGCCGATCACGGCGCAAAGCCTTGGGATCATGCTCTGTGGGACGGTGCTTGGATCGCGGCGCGGGGCGATGGCGGTGTTGCTGTTCTTGTTGTTGCTCGCGCTTGGTCTGCCGCTTTTGGCAGGGGGGCGCGGCGGGCTTGGCCTTTTCGTTTCGCCCTCGGCGGGGTTTCTGTTTGGTTGGCCGGTCGCGGCCTTTGTCACCGGATTTATCGTCGAAAAGTGGCGCGGCGGCTCGCTTGCGATGGTGGCGGGGATTGCCTCGGTGATCGGGGGCATTCTTGTGCTTTATGTCTTTGGCGTTGCCGGGCTGGCCATTACCCTTAAGAAATCCGCCTATGAGGCGGCGCTTTTGGTGGCGGCCTTTGTGCCCGGCGATATTGTCAAGGCCGTGCTTGCCGGCATGATCACCGCGGCGCTTGCGCGCGCGCGCCCGCAAAGTGTTCTATCGCGGGGATGAGCATTTCGCCATTTGAGCAGCTGTTGGCGGCGCGGCGCTCGGTGCGCAAATATCACGCGACGCCGGTGCCAAGGGCCGATATTGCCCGCATTCTGACGGCGGCGCGGCGGGCACCAAGCGGCGCGAACCTTCAGCCGGGGCGCTTTCACGTGCTCTGTGGTACGCCGCTGGATGGGTTGAAATCCGCGCTGCTTGACGCGGTGGCGGCGGGGCGTCCGCAGGTCTCGCAATTCTCGTATTTTCCCGATCCGATGCCCGCGAACCTGAAGGCCAAACAGCGCGCGGCGGGCTATGCGCTTTATTCCGCGCTTGGGATCGAGCGGCGGGATGTGGCAGGGCGCAAGGCCCAGTTTGATCAGAACTATCGGTTCTTTGATGCGCCGGTCGGGATTGTCGTGACGATTGGCGCGGACATGGGCAAGGGCTGTTTCATGGACCTCGGCATGGCCCTGATGGCGCTGTTTCTGGCGGCCGAGGATATGGGCTATGGCACAAGCGGGATTGGCGCGCTTGGCAATTACGGCGATCTGGTGCATGCGACGCTTGGCCTGCCTGAGGAGGAGCTTGTGGTGTGCGGCATCGCCCTTGGGCGCCCGGATAGATCGGCCGCGGTGAACTCGGTCAGGACAGAGCGCGACGCGCTTGAGGCTTTCGCGCGTTTCGATGGGTTTGACGACTAAAGCTTCTCGAACATGCGGAATCAACAGACCCTAGGCGCGCAGCAAAAGCGCCGTGCCGATCCCACCGGCGGCGGCAATCGCCGCAATCCCGGTACCGCCCCGCGCGACAAGCTCATGATAAAGCCGCACAGCATTGATTGCGCCGGATGCGCCGATGGGATGACCGCGCGCAAGCGATCCACCGCCGGGGTTGACGATCTCTGGATTGAGGCCGCTTTCGGTGACGCAGGCGATGGCCTGTGCGGCGTAGGCCTCCATTATCTCGGCTACGGCAAGGTGATCGGGGCATAGGCTGGCGTCGTGCAGAAGTTTCTGGATCGCCGCGACAGGCGCGAGGCCGGGAAGGTCGGGGCGACCGCCCAGGGTACAGCCGCCGATGATCCTGACGGCAGGGGCCTCAAGGCGGCGCGCGATCCGCTCTGACACTACAAGGCAAAATGCCGCGCCATCGGCGGCCACCGAAGCATTGGCCGGGGTGATAGGCCCGGTGATCGGGCGGCTGCGCGCACAAAGGCTTGCCGACAGGTTACGGGTAAACGGATCTTGCGTGACGCCATTGATCGGCACGATTTCGCCCGCCATCCGGGTCTGGGCGGCGCGCGCGCGGGCATGGCTTTGCATGGCCCAGGCATCTTGCGACGCGCGGCTGATATCAAGGCTGGCGGCAAGGGATTCGGCGGCGGCATGCATATCCGGGTCGCGGTCCGGCCAGGGCGTAAAGCGGGCCTGGGCATAGGGCAGGGCAGGGCGGCCATCCGCAAACGTCTCGGCGCGAAGCGGACGGCGGGAATAGCTTTCGGCCCCGCCGGCGATGACGACCTCGGCCTGACCAGAGCGGATCATCGCATCGGCGAGGTTCAGCGCGTCAAGCCCGCTGGCGCATTGCCGGTCGATCGTGAGCCCCGCAATCCGCTCGGGCAGACCCGTTGCCAGGGCACAGAGCCGCGCCGGATTTCCGCCGGCCCCAAGGGCATTGCCGGTGATCACTTCGCCAACGTCTTCCGGGGTCATCCCGCCGGCCATTAGACAGGCGCGGATCACCGGGGCGGCGATGTCGTGGAATTGCAGATCGGCAAATGCGCCGTTCATTGGCACGACCGCGGATCGTTTGGCGGCGAGGATATAGCTCTGCGTCATGCGGTGGCCTCGACCCATTGGGTAAGTGTGCAATAGTCGGGTTTGCCTGCCGCCAGCATCGGCAGGGCGGCGACAAAATGCACCTGGCGCGGGGCACGCAGCGGGCCAAGGGTTTGTCGGCAAAGCACCAGAAGGTCATGTTCGCTCATCGTGCCATCGGCCCCGGCGATGACGGCGACAAGGCGATGACCGCGCTTTGCATCGGGCAGGGGGATCACCGCGACGCTGTCGGTGCCAAGGGTTGCGGCCAAAAAGCCCTCGATCTCTTCGGGAAAGATATTGGTATCTGAAATTGTCACCATTCGGTTCTTGCGCCCGATAACGAAAAGGTTGCCATGCGCATCAAGCCGACCCAGTTCTGCAATCGAGAGATAGTCACCGTTCCAGCGCGTATCGGCGCTTGCACCGTTCGCATAGCCGTCAAAGAGATAGGGGCTCTTGACCCAGATTTCGCCGATCTGGTCGGTTTCCTGGCCGGTCTCGTCACGGATTGAAATGGTGACATCGGGATAGGCCGTCCCAACGGACTCGCGCGGCGTAAAGGCATTGGACCAGGCGATAAAGCTTGTCTCGGCCGCACCATAGAAATGGATCAACCGCGCATTGGGAAAGGTCTTGGCGGCGGCGCGTCTTACCCTGTTACTTAGCTGTCCGCCGCCGACAAGGATATGGCGCACCGAGGCGTTTGGGGCGGTGTTTTGGGCGCAGACAAGCCCAAGCTGTGTCGGGGTGATGTAAAGCACCGTCGCGCCGTTTTGCGCAAGCGCGTCGCATTGGCGATCCGGGCGCATACCGTGCAGATCAAGGATGTCTGCGCCGTGATGGGCGGCCTCCAATGTGCCATAGAGCGCGAGGGAATGGGCAAGTGTGCCGAACAGAGCCACGCAATCGCTTGGCGACAGGCCAAGGACCCGGCCATTGACCGCAAAGCTTTGCACCCAGGAGGATTGCCTGCGCCGAATCACCTTGGCGTTTCCGGTGGTGCCGGACGTTGTGCAGTGAAGATAGCGGTCCTGCCCGGTCTCGGGCGCGGCGAGCGGCGTTGCCCCGGCGGGCGAGATGGCAATCGAGCGCTGCGCGCAGACCAGCCCGCGCAGGCACGATATCTGCTCGCCCGGTTCAAGCAGCTGTGTGGCAGGATGCCATTCAAATGCGTTTTGCGTCACCCTATACGTCCCGACTGGCGCCATTTATTTGAACGCAGCATATAGTAATGAACCCCGAGGTCATCGAGAATAGGGTGCCGGGCCGTTGATTTTGATATCAAAAGCCGACCGCATAATATAGATTATGTTAATATTTGTGGGGCGTCCGAGCGTTCCGGAAACGGTCGGACGCGCTGTCGATTTGCAACGCTGGCCGGGCGTTAGGGATAATTGCCTTTGACCCGTTCCTTTGTGGGATCAAAATGCGGTACCCGGACAACAGTCGCCTTCAGCGGTTTCTGATCGCCACCGAGCCGACCGATTTCAAGCTCCGTCCCGACATCGGCATGGGCGATATCGACACGCGCGAGCGCGATGACCTTGCCCAGGATGAGCGATTTAACGGCAGAGGTGTCGGCACGATGCCACCGGGCAGATCGAGCCCGACCATCACGCGTTGCGGATTGGCCTTGCGCCGCTCGAGCGCGGTGCGCCCGATGAAATCATCGGTTTTTGATTTGAGCGGCACGGTAAAGCCGATGCCCGTCTCCCTCGGATCGGTCTGATCATCGAATTCCGAGCCGGCGAAGATCAGCCCGGCCTCGATCCGTATCATATACGGCCTTTCACGCGCCGCCCAGTATTCGGCAATGGCGCGGTGATTGGTAATGTCATTGGCCAACCAATACCCGGCATATTCGACAAAATTGCGCGTATGCCTTGCAAAGCAGTCATGAAAGCCTGTTTTCTTGGTGTGTTCCACATCCGCCCCCGGAGTTTTGCGCCATCCAATGGGCCCCATCGGAAGGTTTCTTCGTAGAACCACGCTAAGGGGGAACTTTCAGAGAATATCTTTACGTTTCCCAGTCTCTGGCTGGTCTGATGTTCAGCGGTCGCGCAATTTTGCGGTCAGCGGCTCTAGAATGCCAATCAAAGTCGCGGGATAGGATAACGTGCTCCCACCCGAGCGGCGACGTGTGGGGAAGCAGCTTGACGTCATAGAGCGGGCTGGTCTGTGCGAGGTGGCTGGCCGCTTTGTCCATGTAGATCGTGTTCCAGAAGGTGATGGCAACAATGACGAGGTTGAGCGCCATGGCCCGTTTCTGTTGAGCCGCGTCAGAACGATCATGAATGCGCCCTTGTGAGTGGGCAAAGACGGCCCTCGCCAGCGAGTGCCGCGCTTCGCCCTTGTTGAGGCCTGCGTGGCATTCCATGCGCAGAGCGGCGTTCTCGATCCAGTCAAGCATGAAGAGTGTGCGTTCGATCCGACCGATTTCACCGAGGGCAAGATACAGCCTGTTTTGCTGGCGGTACGCCCCAAGCTTTCGCAGGATTTCAGACGGTTTCAGAGACTTATCCCGAATGCTGGCCGCGAGCCGCATGATGTCGCCCCAATGCTGCCGGATCACCTCTTCATTGATCGG
>JAVVFB010000066.1:0-13817 GCA_032251095.1 Roseovarius sp.
CTGTGTGCCGCCTGACAAAACGTCTACCGACTCCACCTGGCCGTTTCGGGTCAGCGATTGTGGCAATAGAGAGTCGTCAGCCCAGTTCAGCTCTGCATCCGGCCAAAGCAGATGCATCATGGGCCGCAGTTCTGCTGCAATGGGTTCAAAATAGCGGTCACGCGCCTCCGAACGCGCGCCATCAAGCGCACCTTGCAAGCGTTGCAGAACCTTCACCTCCCGCTCCACAAGGGCAAGGCGCTCTCGTGCCACTTCGAGCTTTTCGTCGGCCTCCTGCAATTGTTCCTCGACCGCTTCGCCAGCGTTTCCGGAAATCCGTTCGGTCAGTGCGGCAATCGTGGGTCGCAGGGCATCAATCCGGTCCCGCGCCGCGTCCACTACTGACTGCACGCGTTTCAGCGTGGCCTCTGTTGCCGCAATGTCGGGGGCGGTTTCGCGGATGTTTTTAAGCTCGACTTCGGCTTTTTCGCGCGCGGTATCAGCTTGCTTCGTCTGCGCGACCAGATCAACCTCGTCCTGTGAGGACAGCCGCTTTAGCGCGGCACTTGCCAATTCCAGTCGCTCTGCGGCAGCTTCCTGTCGAACGGTTGCCTCTGCCCTATTGGTCCGTGCTGTATCGCGGCGTTCGCGCACAGCCTCTCGGGTCGCGGCGAGTTCTGCCGCCTGTCCATTGGCAGTTTGCCGTTCGGCCTCCGCTTCATCCGCCTCAGGCAGATCGGCTTGATCCTCTGGCATCGCCATGGGAAGTGCTGCGAGCTGTCGTTGCAAATCGTCGATGCCCTTGGGTGCAAGTGCAGCCAGCTCAGCCTGAACACCGGTCAGCCGTTCCAAGGCCTCCTGTCGCTTGCGATGTGCCGCAAGCGCATCCTCCATCGACGTATAGCCAAATCCACTCAGTGCCTTTGCAAGATCACGCTCGGCATGCGCCACATCCGCCAGTCCTTCAGGGCCTTCGCCCGGGTGGATGGTCAACGCGCCTAGCCCGTCAAAATGCAGAATTGTGTCTTTGTGGACCGGATGGACTTTGTCATGTTCAAGCGGTGCGTCGCCGTCGCGCACAGCACCTTCACGGCCCGGCATATAGCACATGGTGACTCGCGTGGCCGTGCTGTCCCTCAGTGCGCGGGCGGTGGTCAGCGCGGCTGCAAGGCCCCGCAGCCGGTCAATTCCAGTGCTGTCAGGACCTATGGACGCCTCTGCCGTGGCGGTCTCTACCGCTTGTCGCGCAATCCCGGCTTTCGCGATACGGTCCTGCAATTCGGAGCGCCGTTCGTTCGCGGCAACGGCGGTTGCCCGGGCCTGCACCCGCTCCAAAAGTTCCCCGGAGCGCTTGAGCCGCGCCTCGGCGGCCTCATGGGCCGCTATCGCGTCATTATGCGCCTGCTCAGCTTCAGCGAGCGTGTCATTCGCCTCCTTCAGCTTAGCTGTTGCATCCTTGTCCTTTTGCAAGGCATCAGCCTGATCCTTCGTCGCTGTCCTCAGCGTCGCAAGGTCACGCTGCGCCCGCTCAGCGGCATGGCTTGCCGACTCGAGCGCCAGCTCAGCTGCTTTCACCTGGTCCGCATGGGCCAATGCCGCCTGATGTGACGCTGTTGCAGCGGCAAGCCGCGCATGGCGGTCGGCGATGGCGTCAGGGGCCTCGATCTCGGCCAGTTCACGTCGCAGGTTGGTTCGCTCAGTCAGGGCGGACTGCAGGGTTTCAACCCGTTTTGCGAGGGCATCCCGATCAGCTGTCAGCGCGCCTACCTCCTGCGTCGCCTCAGCCCAGGCTCCGCCCGCCCGTGGCTTTCCAGTCGCGGTGGCATAGGCCCCTAGTTCTTCGCGACAGCGGGCTAGCGCTGCGTCCATACGGCGCCCCCCAGTCATTGCCTCGACTTCGCCGGTGACCGATGAGAGCAGATCTCGACGGGCATCCAGCGCAGCCTGCTGCTCCTTGTTGCTGCCCTCTGCAAGGCTGGTCAGGCCCTGGCGCACCCAAAGCAGGCCCGATGGTCCGCCATCGCCACCGCCCAGCAACTGCCCGATCCAAGCCTCGGCCATATCCGCTTGTGCGATCAGCACGCCTGCGCGGCTGACGCGAGCTTCGGGTTTGTTGAACCAGCGTTTGGAAACGTGGAAGATGCCCTCGGGCGTTTCAATCTCGACGGTGACCTCTGGCGCGCCACCGGCATGCGGGCGCAGCTGGCCAATTTCTTTGCCGCGAGAGCTATGTGGCACGAAGAACAGCGCGCGCAGTGCGTCAAAAACCGTGGACTTGCCGAACTCGTTCGGGGCGCACAGCACGTTCACCCCATCAGAAATCCCGTCGATCCGCACCGGATCCGTGAAACGCCGCACGTCGTTAAGAGTGATGGCGCGAAGCTTCATCGTGCCCCCTCCGTCGCATAGGCGTAAAGCCGGTTTAGCGCCGCCGCGGCTATATCGCGGTCAGCTTCAGCGAGCGCGTCGTCGCTGGCCTCGGCCATAAGTCGCTCTGCCGCCAGCCGCATCGCTCCTGCCTGATCAATCACGTCCAGGTCGGTAACCGTGTGCAGAGTGCCCAACCCTCCAGAAACTAGGTCGAGAAGCGCGAATTCGGGCGCGTGCCGCTCGGCCGCCGCCCGCAGCGCCGCGTGACCCGCAAGTGACGTCCAACCGCCCGCCTTGATGCGCAACAGCGTGTTGCGCCGGTCGGTCGTTGGCAGACGCGCGTCCAAGGCCCGAGCGCTGTCCTCACCCTCGTGAAGCGGTAGGGCGATGTCAGCCCACAGGAAGCTGCCGGTCTCTACCTCGGTCACTTCGGGGATCGCCCCGCTCTGCGAAAGGCTAACTGCAAGACACTTCCCCCGCACACCATGCTTGAAGCGGTCCTGCTCCGGCGTCCCCGGATACTGCGTCCGTGACGTGACCTGTAACCGTCCATGCCAGTCCCCCAACGCGAGATAGTCAAGGCCGGCGCTACGGTCACGATCCGGCGGGATCTGCTCGCCGCTTTCGACGAAATCGACCACACCACCATGGGCGAGCCCTATCCGGAGCGTGCCCTCCGGCGTGGCTATATCCGGCAGGTCTTTGGTCAGATCCCGCCCTGTCGTGCGCACTGGAACGGGACAAGGCAAAAGTGCTACCCCCTGCGCGATCTCAACCACATCGGTTGACCTCAGCGCATGCACATTCTCAGGCGCATCCTTCTCGATCTCGTCCCAGACCGGCTCTGCATTGCGCAGATTATCGTGGTTGCCGGGCAACAGCCACCAATGCACCCCCTGCGCATCACGCATTGCCGCAAGCGCCTGCCGCAGCACCTGCCGCGATGGCGTCGCGGAATCGAATGTATCCCCCGCCAAAAGCACATGTCCCGCGCCATGCTCCCGCGCAGCATTCGCCAGTTGCTGGATCTTGTCGAAACGCGCCTCCATCAAGCGGCCGCGCAAGTTCCCGTCTGATGGCTCGGAGATGTTGGCAAATCGCCGACCAAGATGCAGGTCGCTGGTATGAATAAAGCGGAATGCCATAACAAAGACCTCGATGAAAATGGAACTGGGCTCGGCTTGCAGGTTGCCTATCACCTAAGTGACCAGCGTGGCGCTTGAAATGCAAGACACCAAAGTGTGGGATACTACTTCGATGTGCAGTCCCTGCAGAGCTCGAGCGGAGGGGGCCTTGAGGCCGGACCGATGCGACCTCAAGGCCCCACCGGCGCAGCCAGAGTGTTTCATGCCCCAAACATAATCCGTGCGGCAGCCAGCGCTTCTGCGCCGAGGGTCGGGAAACTTGGCCCTCATAAATGGGAAGTTCTGCATTTTGGCTCCTGTTGGTTGCGCGCATGTCTTTTCGTTAGACGCGCGCGCAACTGACGAAAAGAGCAAACGGGTGGAGACCGGGGCCTGCAGGGCTCTTTGTTGGTTAGAGCAAAGCCTGGTCGAGATGCAGGAAGTTTTCTGATGAGGATGCGCCGAGGTCAATGGAGGCATCCCAGCGGGCCTAGAGCGCTTCTGCGCAAAATGACGCAAGGCTCGATCTTTACCTGAGGTTGTAACTCATTGTATTTATTGTAATATATAAATGCTTTGAGAAAGTGGGCGTCAATGACCTTGTAATAGGGCGTTAAAACCCCGGAAAGTGGGCCTCAATCGGCTGGCAATTCATCACGCCCGCGGCCCTCCCTGCTTTCAACCAGAGGGGCCCTCGATGATTATTCGCAAATTTACAGTTATTCAGTTTTAGTTTTTCATATCTTTGCAAATTTGCGGGATTCCGCTTTGTCCTTGGGGCTAAAATCCCTATGATGCCCGCAATATTGCAAGGGGAGTGCCATGAAAGACATCCTTCAGGAATTGGAAGGCCGCCGCGCCGAGGCCCGTCAGGGCGGCGGACAGCGCCGGATTGACGCGCAGCATGCCAAGGGCAAGCTGACGGCGCGCGAACGTATCGAGTTGTTGCTGGACGACGGCAGCTTTGAAGAATTTGACATGTTCAAGGCGCATCGCTGCACCGATTTCGGCATGGAGCAGGATCGGCCTTATGGCGATGGTGTTGTCACCGGCTGGGGCACGATCAACGGTCGTATGGTCTATGTGTTCAGTCAGGATTTTACGGTGTTCGGCGGATCGTTGTCGGAAACCCATGCCGAAAAGATCTGCAAGATCATGGATATGGCGATGCAGAACGGCGCGCCGGTGATCGGGATCAATGATTCCGGTGGCGCGCGCATTCAGGAAGGCGTGGCAAGCCTTGCCGGCTATGCCGAGGTGTTTCAGCGCAATATCATGGCCAGCGGTGTCGTGCCGCAGATCAGCCTGATCATGGGCCCCTGTGCCGGTGGCGCGGTCTATTCGCCCGCAATGACCGATTTCATCTTCATGGTGCGCGACAGCTCTTACATGTTCGTGACCGGGCCCGATGTGGTCAAGACCGTGACCAACGAGGTGGTGACCGCCGAGGAACTGGGCGGGGCCAGCACCCACACCCGCAAATCAAGCGTCGCCGATGGTGCGTTCGAGAACGATGTCGAAGCTCTGGCCGAAGTGCGCCGTCTGGTGGATTTCCTGCCGCTCAACAATCGCGAAAAGCCGCCGGTGCGCCCGTTCTTCGACACGCCGGGGCGCGTCGAGGAGAGCCTTGATACGCTGATCCCCGACAACGCCAACACGCCTTATGACATGAAGGAACTGATCCACAAGATCGCCGACGAGGCCGATTTTTATGAGATTCAGGCCGATTATGCCAAGAATATCATCACCGGCTTTATCCGCCTTGAAGGCCAGAGCGTTGGCGTTGTCGCCAACCAGCCGATGGTTCTGGCCGGCTGTCTTGATATCGACAGTTCGCGCAAGGCGGCGCGATTCGTGCGGTTCTGCGATGCGTTTGAAATTCCGATCCTGACGCTGGTCGATGTGCCGGGCTTTCTGCCGGGTACAAGCCAGGAATTCGGCGGCGTGATCAAGCATGGCGCGAAGTTGTTGTTCGCTTATGGCGAGGCGACGGTGCCGAAGGTGACAGTGATCACTCGCAAGGCCTATGGCGGCGCCTATGACGTGATGGCCTCCAAGCACCTGCGCGGTGATTTCAACTATGCCTGGCCGACCGCCGAGATCGCGGTGATGGGTGCCAAGGGGGCGACCGAGATCATCCATCGCGGCGACCTCAAGGATGCCGAAAAGATCGCGGCCCATACCAAGGATTACGAGGATCGGTTCGCCAATCCCTTCGTCGCCGCCGAGCGCGGGTTCATCGACGAGGTGATCCAGCCGCGCAGCACGCGCATGCGGGTCAGTCGCGCCTTTGCGTCCTTGCGCAACAAGAAGCTGACCAACCCTTGGAAAAAACACGATAATATCCCGCTGTAAGGAGAGGTTTGGATTGGGGGCCAGCCCCCAAACCCCCGGGATAATTAAAGCCAGAAGAAACAGGGTAAGTGGACAGGGCATGGGCCGGGATCGCTGGTATGAGATCGAGGAGGGGGGCGCGCTGATCGTGGCGCGGCAGTGGCCTGTTCGGTTTGATCTGGCGGTTGCGACGCAGTTTCCACGCGGAGGGCGGCGCTATGTTGCGCGTCTCGTGCGCCAGGATATGTGGCGGGCGTTGCAGGCTTTGCGCGGGTTTGTGCCGGCGGTGCGGGTGACGCGCAGCGCAGAGGGGCTTGAGGTGGTCGCGGGCGGCGAGGTGCGGGGCCGGTTTGACCGCACCGATGCCGAGGCAAGGATCGCTGCGGTGCTTGAAAATCCGGCCAATCGTGTGCGCTGGATGCGGAGGGCGAGATGAGGATCGCGAGGCTGGTTTTGACACTTTGCCTTGCGCAACAGGCAGCAGCGGCGCAGGAGGAGGCGCTGCTGCTGCCCTCGGGGCTTGAGGCGCGGCTGCAAGAGGTGCTGACGGATCGGCCGGGCGGGGGGCTTACTTATCGGTTTCGCTTTGTCGCAGAAGGGTTTACGGGCGGCGAAGCGGCACTTGACGCGATCACGGGTGATATGGATCACCTTTGTCAGACCTACGCCGTGACGCGCCTTCCCGGAATTGGGCCGATGCCCAGCCGGATCGTCATATCACTGGCCGACCGGCCGTCAGAATTCGGGGTGTTCGATCCCGAGGTAACACAGGTTTTCGAGGCCTATAGCGTTCAAGACGGGGTCTGCATATGGGAGATGTTCTAATGCAAACACAAGATGTTGAGAGACATAGTTCAGGCCGATGCCGGAATGAGGCTTTGGCGTCACATGAGCGACGGTTCGCCGATAGCGCGTATTCATTTTCCCAGATTTCGGGTATGCTGGGCTCTGGTTGCACCAGAGTAACCTTAACCTCGCCATTCGGAAATTCAGGGGGCTTTGCTCCCGTAATGCCCGTTTACGCAGACAAGAGAGACAGGAGACATACATGTCGAACAGCATCAAGAGCGTTCTCGCAATTGGCCTCGTGGCCTTTGTCGGAGCTTGCGCACAGCCCGCACAGGAAGAATTCGTCGTTGTTGAGCCCGAGCCGATTTCGGTCGAGCCGGTCATCACCGGTAAGTACAAGTAACCTTTTCAAGGTTGAAATGGGGCAGGCGGCGTCGCCTGTCCCGCTTTTGTCGCGATGCGCCACGCCGCGCCCTGCTGACGCTCACCGTCATCGCGTAGCGGCACATCGGGGGCAACCCCGTCTTTCAAGACATATTCGGTCCTTTGGATCATGCGCTCTGTTGCCAGATTTCGGGCAGGGGGCACGGCTATGTCCCGGCCCTGGCTCTGCCGGGTCAGGGAGGCCGGCATGATCAAGCATCGCGGTTTTCCCGGGCGCCTTGCGGGCACGGATTTTCAATTTGTCATTCGTCGCGCCAATCCCAAGGGCGCCACGCCCCTCACCGAGCGCGAGCGGTTTCGCGACCGCAGGCCGGCGGACAGGCGCGCCGACGCAGGCTTTTTGCGCGCGCTCTGGGAGCATTTTGGCGATCAGCCCTTTGAGCGTGGCAACCTTGATGCCGGGCGTCTGGCCTGGCTGTTCGGGCGCGAGGTTAAACCCGCCGAAGACACCTTTGATCCCGAAAGTTATGACGCCCTGTTGGTGATTGATGTTGCCGTTGCGCGTGCCTCTTTCCCCGAGGCCTTTGGCGGAAGGGAAGAAGAATGAGCGCGCGGATCGGCATGAAATTGCCCAAAGGTTGTGAAAACGCGCGGGATACAGCCGATGCGGTCGCGCCCTGCGGTTTCGGCTTGGCCCGCGAGCGCAATCTTGCAAATGTGACTCAGGTGATGGATGCCCTTCCCCAAGGGGCGTTGATGAAACGTCTGATCCGTTACCCTTCCCCTTGCGGGCGGTTCTGTGCTGGCTGGCACAGGCCGCCCGGTTTTTATTTTAAATCAATCCTGTGCGGGTCTCGGCGGGGGCTCGCCGATAGGCGGCGGACAAGGCGTGATCGCTTTGACGCGCACCGCGTTATGGCGTTGAGTGTGCGCGATATTCAATCGCGCAATTCAGGAGACGATCCATCATGCACATCATCCAAAGCAAAGCACGTCCGGCCCTCGCGGCACTTGCCTTTGTCGCGTTGGCAGCCTGTGGTGACACGATCCCCGAACAGGCGCTGTTGGGCGGCGGGGCCGGGGCGATCACCGGCGCTGTGGTCGGTGGAAGCGTCATCACCGGGGCCGCGGTTGGGGCGGCGGGCAACGTCGTCTATTGTCAGGCCTACCCAAACCGCTGTTAACCATCTGATTTCGAGCCGCGCGCCGGGCCATGTGCCCGCGTCGCGTGATGCTGTGACCCGGACCATCGGCGCATAACGCGCCGGTGGTCTTTTTTATGCAAGATCCGCGCGCTGTGACGTGCGGCCAAGAACCGAAAAAGAAGGGACGTACGATGTTCAAGAAGATCCTGATCGCGAACCGTGGCGAAATCGCCTGTCGGGTGATCAAAACCGCGCGCGCCATGGGTATCAAGACGGTGGCGATCTATTCGGATGCAGACCGCAATGCGCTGCATGTGCGCATGGCCGATGAGGCGGTTCACATCGGTCCCGCACCGGCCAGCGAGTCCTATATCGTGATCGACAAGGTCATGGATGCCATTCGCCAGACCGGCGCCGAGGCGGTGCATCCGGGCTATGGCTTTCTCTCCGAGAACCCCAAATTCGCCGAGGCGCTTGAGGCCGAAGGCGTTGCCTTTATCGGGCCGCCAGTGGGCGCGATCAAGGCGATGGGCGACAAGATCACCAGCAAGAAGATCGCCCAAGAGGCCAACGTCAGCACGGTTCCGGGCTATATGGGCCTGATCGAGGATGCCGAGGACGCGGTCAAGATTTCCAACGAGGTCGGCTATCCGGTGATGATCAAGGCCAGTGCCGGCGGCGGCGGCAAGGGCATGCGCATCGCTTGGAACGACGATGAGGCGCGCGAGGGCTTTCAAAGTTCCAAGAACGAGGCCGCAAGCAGTTTTGGCGATGATCGGATCTTCATCGAGAAATTCATCACCCAACCGCGCCATATCGAAATTCAGGTACTTTGCGACAGTCATGGCAACGGCATTTACCTTGGCGAGCGCGAATGCTCGATCCAGCGGCGGCAACAAAAGGTCATCGAAGAAGCCCCGAGCCCGTTCCTTGACGAGGCCACCCGCAAGGCCATGGGCGAACAGTCGGTCGCGCTGGCTCAGGCGGTGGGCTATGCCTCGGCCGGGACGGTGGAATTCATCGTCGATGGCGCGCGCAACTTCTATTTTCTCGAAATGAACACCCGCCTTCAGGTCGAGCATCCGGTGACCGAGCTGATCACCGGGGTCGATCTTGTGGAACAGATGATCCGCGTTGCCTATGGTGAAAAGCTTGGCCTGAGCCAAGGCGACGTCAAGTTGACCGGTTGGGCGATGGAAAGCCGGCTTTATGCCGAAGATCCCTATCGTGGGTTCCTGCCCTCGATTGGCCGTCTGACCCGCTATCGCCCGCCGCAGGAGCTTGCCATCGAGGGGGCCGTGGTGCGCAATGATACCGGCGTTTTTGAGGGCGGCGAGATCAGCATGTATTATGACCCGATGATCGCCAAGCTTTGCACATGGGGCCATACCCGCGCCGAGGCGATCGAGGGCATGCGCAATGCGCTTGATGCCTTCGAGATGGAGGGCGTCGGGCATAACCTGCCGTTCCTGAGCGCGGTGATGGATCACCCCAAATTCGTCGCCGGTGAAATGACCACCGCCTTTATCGAAGAAGAATATCCCAATGGATTTGAAGGGGTTACCCTTGGCGAAGATGCGTTGCGCGCGATTGCGGCAAGCAGTGCGGCAATGCACCGTGTCGCCGAAATCCGGCGCACCCGTGTGTCGGGCCGCATGGACAACCACGAACGCCACGTGGGCGAGGATTGGGTTGTGTCGCTTCAGGGGCAAAGCTTTGCGGTGACGATTGATGCCGATAAATCCGGCGCGACGGTCGGCTTTGAGGATGGCGACAGCCTCCGGGTGACAAGCGGTTGGACGCCCGGCGATGAGCTTGCGACGCTGATGGTGGATGGCAAGCCGCTGGTGTTGAAGGTCGGCAAGATTTCCGGCGGTTTCCGCATCCGGTCGCGCGGCGCCGATCTCAAGGTGCATGTGCGCACCCCGCGTCAGGCCGAATTGGCCGCGTTAATGCCCGAGAAACTACCGCCTGATACATCGAAACTGCTGCTCTGTCCGATGCCGGGTCTGATCGTCAAGGTCAACGTCGCCGTTGGTGACGAGGTGCAGGAGGGGCAGGCGCTTTGCACCGTGGAGGCAATGAAGATGGAGAATATCCTGCGCGCCGAGAAGAAGGCCACGGTGACCAAGCTTAACGCGGCCCCCGGTGACAGCCTTGCAGTTGACGATGTGATCATGGAGTTCGAGTGAGGGGATGATTCCGGACTATCAATCCTTAATGAAGCCGGTGTTGGAGCTGGCCGCGTCAGGCGAGGTGAAAATCTCGGATGCGGTCACGCGCCTTGAAGAGGCATTTCAGCTTAGTGAGGATGAGAGGTCCGAATTATTGCCAAGCGGCAAGCAGGCGAGGTTTGCGAACCGGGTACATTGGGCTCGCAGCTACCTCAAACAGGCGGGCCTATTGCGCAATACGCGGCGAGGGCATTTCGAAATCACGGAGGAGGGGCGACGTGTGCTGGCAGAAGATCCGGAGCGGATCGACGGAAAGTTTCTGGAGCGCTACGATCAGTTTCTGGAATTCAAATCTCGCACCAATGCGGTGAGCGATGATGCTGCGGCGCTTGTTGAGCCAATGGCAACGACCCCGGATGAAGCGATGCGGGCCGCTTATGAGCAGATCAACGATGCACTAGCGGCGGATTTATTGGCCCGGTTACGCGAGGCTGAACCTGTTTTCTTTGAAGGTGTCATTGTCCATCTGCTTTTGCAGATGGGCTATGGCGCCGACAAGACGTCCGGAAAGGTGCTTGGCGGCTCTGGGGATGATGGGGTGGACGGGGTGATCAACCTCGATCCCTTGGGCGTGGATCAGGTCTATATTCAGGCCAAGCGCTATCAGGCTGGAAGCCCGATCGGATCAGGGGCAATACGGGATTTCTACGGCGCGCTCGGCCTAAAGGATGTGACCAAGGGTATCTTTGTCACCACCTCGTCGTTCAGTCCGAACGCCCGTGCGACAGCTGAAAAACTGGGCGCTCGAATCGTGCTTGTGGACGGGCCGCAGCTCGCCAGGCTGATGGTTCTACACGAGGTAGGCTGCCGCGTTACAGAGACATTCAAGGTGGCCGTGCTCGAAGAGAGCTATTTCGAATGATCCGGACCGCCGCTCATATGCGCAATGCGATGTCGATGCTGGTGCTGATGGCGCTGGTCACGGCCTGCGTGCGCGATGAGGAGGCGGCCCAGAGGGATCGGCTTGAGCAATGGTTCAGCCTTGGCGAAACGGTTGAGTTCAAGGCCGAGCGCGATTGTGCGGCGGCGGTTTACAAGGTCAGGGGCGGTGGGGCAAAGGCCGCCATGCCGCTCACCGAGAGTGTCGGTGAGATGCTGCGCGTGCTGGCAAAGCGTGGGCATGCGGCCGTGGCCCGGCCGGGCCAGACGCCGGATCAGTCGATGGTGATGCTTGCCAATCTCTCGCGGGATACCGGCATGCGCATGCGCCGGGCGGGCCTTGAGGCGCGCGCCTGCATGGGCGAGATCACCGAAAGCGCGTTTCGCCATGCAATAGAAACCCCAAGCGCGGTTCTTGCCTTTGACGAGGCCAGTGGCAGCTTGATATTGCTTGAGCCGAAATCAGGGCTTTTGGTCGTTGCAATGGGGGCGCGATAGATGGCGCGCCGGTCTCAGCTACCGTTTGAATGGTCGCGCAATTCCTGCTGGCGCACCGGCAATTTGTCGATGCTGCGGGTGATTTCGCGCACCCGCCAGGGTGCTGGCTTTCGCAGGTATATGGCCCCGTCCTTGCCCACCAGCACCAGTGAAAAGCCGCGTGGGCGCAGCGCCTTGCGCAACTCTGAGCGGGCGGCGGGATCGGTATCGGTCAGCACCACCACATCGCGTTCATCGAGCATATCAAGCCGCTCGGTGATGTACCCCATCTGCTCGACATATCGTGGATCCGCAGGCGTGTCGGCAAAGACAATCAAGGGTCTTTTGATCCAGAGAAATTCATTCAAATTTGCTGTGGTTCCATCCAGGATCAAGGGGGCGACCGGCTCTTGGATACTGTCCTGCGCGACGGTTGTTGTGGCAATAAATACCAGAAAAACAAGGGAAAATAGTGGTTTCATCGGCTCTCCTACCGAACAAGATATAGGGCGTGTATGCCGGATTGCGAAGGGGCAATCACGCCCGGTGCGAAAAATTTTAAGTTTAATGCAATCGTCAGGATTTCGGGATCCCCATGGAGGGATGGAAACATATGTCCCGCAACACTGCGGTGATCAGGCGAAAGGCGAGCGTTGATATGGATATAATCCTGCATCTGGGGGCACACCGGACGGCCTCGACCAGCTTTCAGCATTACATGCAGGCCAATCGCGGGACACTTGTGGCGCGCGGCGTCGGGTATTGGGGGCCGGATATGACGCGCGACGGGGTGCTGACCGGGGTTATTCCCGTGACCGGGCGCCGGTCCGGCAACGAACAGCTTGAGCGCGCCCGCGGCCGGATCGCACTGCGACTGCGTAAGGTCGAGGCCGCAGAGATGCGTCAGCTTGTGATCAGCGATGAGAACATGATCGGCGCGCCGCGCCGCAATCTGCGCGACAACCGGCTTTATGCCGACATTGGCGAGCGTATGGCGCGCTTTGCCAACGCATTTGATGGGCGCATCACCCGGGTTGCCATTTCGGTGCGTGGGCAGGATGCCTGGTGGTCCTCGGCGATGGCCTTTGCGGTGTCGCGTGGGCATAAGGTGCTTGCACCGGACGATCTTGATCGCTTGGTCACGGGAAGCCGTCAGTGGCGCGATGTGATCACCGATCTGGCCTGTGCGCTTCCCGGGGTCGAGATCATGGTGCTGCCGCATGAGGTTTATGCCGGTCTGCCGGAAGAAAAGCTGCGCCAGATGACGGGACTCGACACGCCGCCACGCAAGGCCGCGCGTGAATGGCTTAACCGCGCGCCCGATCTTGACGAACTGCGCAGGATCGTGACCGAGCGGGGCGGCGATGCGGCGCGGCTTGGCGATGGGGCCGACCGCTGGCGCCCGTTTGACCGAAATCAGACATTGGCCCTGCAAGAGGCTTATTCCGACGATCTGTTCTGGCTGAGCGCCGGGGCCGATGGTCTGGCACGATTGACAGAGGAAACCGGACCGGTGAAGACGGGACAAAACCCGCCCATCGGCCAGACGACAAGAGGACTGCCCAATGACAATGAAGAAAGACGAATGGCGTAAACTGGCCGAAGCCGAGCTGCGGGGGCGCCCGCTCGACGATCTGACCTGGAACACCCTTGAGGGTATCCCGGTACAGCCGCTTTATACCGAAGAAGATGTCGCGGACCTGCCCCATATGGGCACGATCCCCGGACAGGCGCCCTTTACGCGCGGCGTCAAGGCGACGATGTATGCCGGGCGCCCCTGGACGATCCGGCAATATGCGGGTTTTTCCACCGCCGAGGAATCCAACGCCTTTTATCGCCGCAACCTCGCCGCAGGCCAACAGGGCGTTTCGGTGGCCTTTGATTTGGCCACCCACGGCGGTTACGATAGCGACCACCCTCGCGTTGAAGGCGATGTCGGCAAGGCCGGCGTTGCGATTGATTCTGTCGAGGATATGAAAATCCTGTTCGATGGCATCCCGCTTGACAAGGTTAGCGTGTCGATGACGATGAACGGCGCCGTGATCCCGGTTCTGGCCAGCTTTATCGTCGCCGGTGAAGAGCAGGGGCACGACAAAAGCGTG
>JAVVFB010000067.1:0-13798 GCA_032251095.1 Roseovarius sp.
CGGGACTGGGCGGGTGCACCCCGGCGGCGTCAAATTTCAAAGCGTTCTCACGGTCTTCGGCCAGAAGAAGGGGCCCGTCAAGGTCTGTCACCATCGCGCCTTGTGCCACAAGCGTCGCAGGCGCCATGGCAAGGCTTGATCCGACCATGCAGCCGACCATTACCTGATAACCTTGCACGAGTGCCGCGCCGCGCAGGGCGAGCGCCTCGGTCAGACCGCCCGTTTTGTCGAGCTTGATGTTCACCACGTCATATTTGCCCTTGAGCGCGGCAAGGCTGGCACGGTCATGACAGGATTCATCGGCGCAAACCGGCACCGGGCGCTCTATCTCAAGAAGGGCGTCATCCTTGCCCGCGGGCAAGGGCTGTTCGACCAAAGCCACCCCAAGTCGGAGCAGATGCGGCGCAAGATCGGCATAAACTTCGGCGCTCCAGCCCTCGTTGGCGTCAATGATGATTTTTGGCCGCGGGGCGCCTTTACGCACGGCCTCAAGACGCGCCATATCATCGGGCGTGCCAAGCTTGATTTTGAGAATCGGGCGATGGGCGTTTTTCGCTGCCTGCTCCTGCATTTTCTCTGGGCTATCGAGCGACAGGGTATAGGCGGTAATCTGCGGTTCGGGCTGTGCCAGACCGGCCAACTGCCAAACCCGCTTGCCTGTCTTCTTGGCCTCCAAATCCCAAAGCGCGCAATCCACTGCGTTCCGTGCGGCCCCGGCGGGTAGCAGATTGTAAAGCTGTGCGCGCGTCACATCGCCTTGCAGGCCTATAATCTCAGCCGTGACGCCCTCAAGGGTCTCGCCATACCGTGAATATGGCACACATTCACCCCAACCCGTGACACCATGATCCGTGACCCTGACAGTTAAAACCTTCGCTTCGGTGCGTGAGCCCCGGCTGATTGTAAAAACCTGCGCAAGCTTGAACCGATCTCGACTTACGTCAATCTGCATGCTCCAGCCCTTTCACTGTTCCAAAAATACTCGAATCGATCACCTGTGACGGGGCGCACCCTCTGCAAGGTGCCCGTCCAAGCCTGCATGGTTTTCTCTCTAAATCCCAGTTAAGGTTGGCGGTCACACATCCATTTACGCTGACTAAGAAAATTCGCCGCATTTTCTTTTCTACCCTCGACGGCAGCGATTCTCTCTGTGTTTGGAAAAGCAGCTTGCGATTGCTCGCGCAATTTCATAACCACAGGCCCAGAAAATACGCAATTTCCTTAACAACGGAGCCGCCTGATATGAGCTTTCGCTTGCAACCCCCTGCCCCCGCCCGCCCCAACCGTTGTCAGCTTTTCGGCCCGGGATCCAATACGAAACTGTTTGAGAAAATGGCAGCGAGCGCGGCGGATGTGATCAATATCGACCTGGAAGATTCGGTCGCGCCGAGTGACAAGGATATCGCCCGAAAAAACACCATCGAGGCGATCAATACGGTGGATTGGGGCAAGAAATATCTCAGCGTGCGGATCAACGGGCTTGATTCGCCATTTTGGTATCGCGACGTCGTCGATCTTTTGGAACAGGCCGGTGATCGGCTGGATCAGATCATGATCCCCAAGGTGGGTTGTGCAGCTGATATTTATGCGGTGGATGCGCTTGTGACCGCGGTCGAGGCCGCAAAGGGGCGCGAAAAGCCGATAACCTTTGAGGTCATCATCGAATCTGCTGCTGGCATTTCCCATGTCGAGGAAATCGCCGCCGCCAGCCCGCGCCTTCAGGCGATGAGCCTTGGCGCGGCCGATTTTGCGGCCTCGATGGGGATGTCGACCACGGGTATCGGCGGCACGCAGGAAAACTATTATATGCTGCATGAGGGCCAGCGGCATTGGTCTGATCCCTGGCATTGGGCGCAAACGGCGATTGTTGCGGCCTGTCGGACGCACGGGCTTTTGCCCGTCGACGGACCCTTTGGCGACTTTAGCGACGATGAGGGTTTCAGGGCGCAGGCGCGCCGGTCGGCCACTCTTGGCATGGTCGGGAAATGGGCGATCCACCCCAAGCAAATCGCGCTGTCCAACGAGATTTTCACACCCTCGGATGAGGCCGTGAATGAGGCGCGCGAGATCCTGCAAGCCATGGAAGAGGCCAAGGCGCGCGGCGAGGGGGCGACCACCTATAAGGGGCGTCTGGTGGATATCGCCAGCATCAAACAGGCCGAGGTGATCGTGAAGCAGGCAGAGATGATTGCATTGCAATAAGCTTGGGCTTTCTGTGTTGAAAACCAAAGCGGCGCGTCCCGAGGGGCGCGCCGCTTTTTTGAGTATTTCTGGAACGATGAAAGGCTGCTGGTTAATCCGCCAAGTGCTGTTTCGGGTCAGATCAGGGATTTGGGATCAACAGTGTCGATACCAAGGGCGGTGCCGACGGCCTGGTATGTGAGTTGACCGGCATGTACATTGAGACCGGCCAAGAGGTGAGGATCATCGGCGCAGGCCTGTTTCCAACCCTTTTTCGCCAGAGCCAGCATGAAGGGCATGGTGGCATTGCCAAGCGCCAGCGTCGAGGTGCGGGCAACAGCGCCGGGCATGTTGGCAACGCAGTAATGCATGATCCCGTCGACCTCATAGATCGGGTCTTGATGGGTGGTGGCGCGCGAGGTTTCAAAGCAACCGCCCTGATCAATTGCCACGTCCACAAGGACCGCGCCGGGCCTCATCATCGGGAATTGATCGCGGCGCACAAGTTTTGGAGCCGCAGCGCCGGGGATAAGCACCGCGCCAATCACCATATCGGCAAGTGGCAGCAGCTCTTCGAGTAGGCCCGCCGAGGAGTATCCGGTCTTGAAGGCGCCGCCAAAGACGTCGTCAAGATAGCGCAGACGCGGCAGCGAGCGGTCAAGCACGGTCACATCCGCGCCCATCCCGGCGGCGATCTTGGCGGCGTGGGTGCCAACGACACCGCCGCCGATCACGATCACGCGGGCCGGGCCGACACCGGGCACGCCACCCATCAGAACGCCGCGACCGCCATTGGCCTTTTGCAGCGTCCAGGCGCCAACCTGTGGGGCAAGACGCCCGGCAACTTCGGACATCGGCGCCAGAAGCGGCAGGCCGCCAGCGCGATCGGTCACGGTTTCATAGGCAATCGCGGTACAGCCGGAGGCCAGCAAGTCCTTCGTCTGCTCGGGATCGGGGGCGAGGTGAAGATAGGTGAACAAAAGCTGGCCTTCGCGCAGCATCTTGCGTTCGACCGGCTGGGGTTCCTTGACCTTGACGATCATGTCGGCGGTCGCAAATATTTCCTCGGCGGTGTCGATGATCCGGGCGCCTGCGGCCGCATAGGCGGCATCGTCAAAACCCGCGCCAAGGCCGGCACCGGATTGGATCAAGACCTCATGGCCCTGACGCACGGCCTCTAGTGCGGCATTGGGGGTGACGCCGACGCGGTATTCTTGCGGCTTGATTTCTGTCGGGCAACCGATCTTCATGGGGGTCTCTCCTGCTTTACTGTTGCGACCACAGTGTCAAAGTCGGCAAGCAAGGGGGTTGAAATTTCGCTCGTCATTTAAAGGATTTTGTGAAGTATATTCGTTATAAAAGGGAAATACTCGAAAGGTCTTGCGCGGATGTCACTTGATTCGAACGATCGTCGCTTGTTGACGATTCTGCAAAAGCGCGGGCGCATTTCCAATGCCGAGCTTGCCGATGAGATTAACCTGTCGGCAAGTGCTTGTCACAGGCGGGTTCAGCGGCTTGAGGCAGAGGGGTATATCAAGGGCTATGTCGCGCTTTTGGATGCGCGCAAGATGGGAGTGCCGGCGACGATTTTCGTCGAGATCACCCTGAACACCCAGGCCGACGAAGTGCTTGAATCCTTTGAAAAAGCGGTGGCGCGTATCCCGGATGTGCTTGAGTGCCACCTGACCGCCGGCAGTGCCGATTACATCCTAAAGGTCGTTGCCGAGGATACCGAAGACTTTGCTCGCATTCACCGGCAATACCTGACGCGGTTGCCGGGCGTGGCCAAGATGCAATCTAGCTTTGCCCTGCGCACGGTGTTCAAGACCACGGCCTTGCCCGTTTAAATCAAATTCGCGATTTATTTCACGCCGCTGTTAAGCACGTTTTCAGTCACCGGATGTGAATGTGCACCCAACGAAAGGTTGGGGCATGGTCAAGACATTCAACGGATTGGATAATGAATTCGCGGTCTCTACAGGCAGCAATGTCAACAGTAGCCCCGGACGATCGAAATTCGATTACCCACCGACAAGTTCGAAGGGCCTTTCGATCACATCGAAAGAAGGCGATACGGACCCAAATCTTTTCGAAGTGGGCGAAACCTATGATGTAAGCTGGACTAGCGATGGCGGCGGGTTTCTGGAAGGCGCAACCGTGATTCGAAGCGACGAGGCGCCGGGCGGTGGTGGTGGTGTTATCGTATTCGAGGGGTTGGATCAGAACGGCAATCTGGCACAGGTCGTCTGGACGCCAAGCTTTGATCTTGAAACCTGGTACTTCGACCATTTCAATCAGGGGACCCCGCCAGAATTCTACACTACGGATCAGAATGCCGCCTATTCCCACGCCTATGTCTGTTTCGCCAAGGGGGTCTGCATCGGCACGCCATCCGGCCCTACCCTCATCGAAAGTCTATCTGCTGGTGATTACGTTTCAACGCGGGATCATGGGCGGCGAAAGATCCTCTGGGCGGGGCGCAAAACCGTGGTTGGGGCTGGGCGCAATACGCCGGTTTGTTTTGATCCTGGCGCAATTGGCAATCAAAGGCCGATACGCCTGTCGCAACAACATCGGGTGATGGTCACCTCGCCCATGGCCGAGCTGTTTTTTGGTCACAACGAGGTTTTGGTGCCGGCCAAGGCGTTGATCAACGGTCGCGATATCCGGCTAAACCCGTGCCGCGAGGTCACCTATGTCCATGTTTTGCTGGAACAGCATGAGATACTTGATGCGGGCGGTGGCGCGCCTTGCGAAAGCCTCTTGCTGGGCGATATGGTCGACACCCTGATGTCAGAGGACCTGCCCGAAATCAGGGGGCTTGGGCCAGTCGGCGATCGCGCCGCACGGCCCATCCTGACCTATCGCGAGGCGCGCTGTATTGTTGGGTCGCGGGTTCCGACGATGACCGCCAAAGCGCTCTGAGGTGCTTGTCTGTTGCGTGACTTTGCATCACTCTGCGACCTTGAAAGAGGGCAGGACATGGGTTGGGATTACATTATCGTCGGCGCCGGAAGTGCGGGTTGTGTTCTGGCCAACCGCCTAAGTAAGACCGGACAAAAGGTACTTTTGCTAGAGGCCGGTGGGCGCGACAATTATCATTGGGTGCATATCCCGATGGGCTATCTTTATTGTATCGGTAATCCGCGCACCGATTGGTGTTTCAAAGCCGCGCCAGAGCCGGGGTTGAACGGGCGCAGCCTTTTGTATCCGCGCGGCAAGATTTTGGGCGGGTGCAGTTCGATCAACGGCATGCTGTACCTGCGCGGGCAGGCGGCCGATTACGATGGCTGGCGGCAGATGGGCAATACCGGCTGGGGCTGGGATGATGTTCTGCCCTATTTCAAACGGTCCGAGGATCATGTTGACGGCGCGTCTGAAATGCATGGCGCGGGGGGCGAATGGCGGGTTGATCATCAACGCCTGCATTGGGATGTTCTTGACCACTGGCGCGATGCGGCGCTGGCGGCGGGCCTTCCGCTTAGCGAAGATTTCAACACCGGCAACAATGAGGGTGTCGGCTATTTCAAGGTAAACCAGCGTGACGGTTGGCGGATGAATACGGCCAAGGCGTTTTTGGGTGCCGAAAGCGGGCCAGGGTTAAAGGTTGAAACCCAGGCGCATACCCAACGTGTGTTGATAGACGGTGGTCGCGCCGTCGGGGTGGAATACCGGCAAGGCGGGGCGCTCAAGGTGGCGCGCACCAAGGGTGAGGTGATCCTGAGCGCCGGGGCGGTCGGTAGTCCGCAGATCCTGCACCTGTCGGGGATCGGGCCGGGCGCGGAATTGGCCCGTCACGGGATCGAAGTCCGCCGTGATGCCCCCGCCATTGGCGGCAATCTTCAGGATCATCTGCAACTGCGTTGTGCCTGGCGGCTGACCGGGGCGAAGACCCTGAACACCATGGCCAATTCGATGCTCGGCAAGATGGCGATCGGGCTTGAATACATGCTCAAACGCTCGGGGCCGAGATTTCGCAAATGCGCCAAGCTGACTTGGCGCATTTGCGAAATCCCGGCCTGACCTTGCAACGCCCGATCTTGAGTTTCACGTTCAGCCGCTGTCGCTTGAGGCCTTTGGTCAGGGGCTACATGATTTCCCGGGGATGACGGCCAGTGTTTGTAACCTGCGGCCAGAGAGCCGGGGGCGGATATCGCTTGCCTCACCCAATCCGCAAGACGCGCCGGTGATTGCGCCCAATTACCTATCGACCGAAGGTGACCGGCAGGTTGCGGTGGCCTCGATCCGGGTGGCGCGCGAGATCATGGATCAGGCCCCGATGCGGCGCTATGCTCCAGAAGAGATCAAGCCGGGACTAACGGCGCAAACCGAAGCCGAGCTTATGACGGCGGCGGGCGATATCGGCACCACGATCTTTCATCCGGTCGGCACCGTGCATATGGGCGTGAGCGATGGTGCGCCGCTTGATCCGCGTCTTCGGTTGCGTGGGATTGGCGGATTGCGGGTTGTGGATGCAAGCGTGATGCCGACAATCACCAGCGGCAATACCAATTCCCCCACGATCATGATTGCGGAAAAAGCGGCGGATATGATCCTGGCCGATGCCCGCCCCTGAGAGCGCCAAAAGCCCCGGTGTTTCCACCGGGGCCCAGACTGATACGCAGTATCGTGAGTGATGGCGCACAGCAGTCTAACGAAAAAGCAAATTCTGTAACTGGTCACTGAATGACTTTTGTCACACACCACGATGCCGTTCATGAGGAAAAAAAGCCGGTCTGTCCCGTATGGAAAACCATACCTTTGGGCCAAATTTTGCATGACGTTACGTAAGGTTTGGGCACAAAAAAGGCCCCGGCGCAAATGCCGGGGCCTTGATTTAGAACAAGACGGTGATCAATCGTCGTCTTGTTCAGCTTTCTCAGGTGCAACCTCGGCGCCGGTTTCCTGATCGACGACCTTCATTGACAGGCGAACCTTGCCGCGATCATCAAAGCCAAGCAGTTTGACCTTAACGTCCTGACCTTCCTTGAGCACATCGCTGGGATGGTTCAGGCGACGATTTTCGATCTGGCTTACGTGGACAAGACCGTCGCGCTTGCCGAAGAAGTTCACGAAGGCACCGAAATCAACGATCTTGACGACCTTGCCGTCGTAAACTTGGCCAACTTCGGGCTCGGCCACGATCGAGTAGATCATGTCATAGGCTTTCTTGATCGAATCCGCGTTCGGGGATGCGATCTTGATGATGCCCTCATCGTTGATATCGACCTTGGCGCCCGAGACTTCGACGATCTCGCGGATCACTTTACCGCCCGAGCCGATCACTTCACGAATCTTGTCGGTCGGAACCTGCATGGTTTCGATCCGGGGGGCGTGGATGCTGAAGTCAGCAGCGCCGGAAAGCGCCTTGTCCATTTCGCCCAGGATGTGCATGCGGCCTGCTTTAGCCTGCTCAAGCGCCTGTTTCATGATCTCGGGTGTGATGCCCGCGACCTTGATGTCCATTTGCAAAGAGGTGATGCCCTCGGCGGTGCCTGCAACCTTGAAATCCATGTCGCCAAGGTGATCTTCGTCACCAAGGATGTCCGACAGGATCGCGAAAGACCCGTCATCTTCAAGCACAAGGCCCATCGCCACGCCGGCAACAGAGGTCTTGAGCGGAACGCCCGCATCCATCATCGACAAAGAGCCACCACAGACCGACGCCATCGAGCTTGAACCGTTGGATTCCGTGATCTCAGACACAAGACGGATGGTGTAGGGGAAATCGGTGGCCGCAGGCAGAACCGCCTGAAGTGCGCGCCATGCCAGTTTACCATGGCCGATTTCACGACGCCCCGGAGGGCCAACGCGCCCGGCCTCGCCCACCGAATAAGGGGGGAAGTTATAATGCAGCAGGAAGTTCGACTTGAAATTCCCGTGCAGCGAGTCGATGAACTGTTCGTCGTCGCCAGTGCCAAGCGTGGTCACGACCAGACCTTGGGTTTCCCCGCGGGTGAACAGAGCCGAGCCATGGGTGCGCGGCAAGAGGCCGGTTTCACACACGATGTCGCGGATTTCATCCAGACGACGACCGTCGATCCGGTTGCCGTTCTTGACCACATCACCGCGCAGAATGCTTGATTCGAGCTTTTTGAACGCCGAACCAAGGTTGTCATCCGCAAGCTGTTCTTCGCTCAGCTTGGCCTTGATCGCATCGCGTGCGGCAGAAATCGCATGGGTGCGCTCTTGCTTGTCACGGATTGCGAATGCGGCGCGCATGTCGTCTTCGCCAGCGGCTTTGACGGCTGCGTAGAGGTCGGAGTAATCCGGCGGGCTAAAGTTGAACGGCTCTTTCGCGCAATCCTCGGCGAGCGCGATGATCAGGTCACACACCGGTTGGATTTGCTCGTGGGCAAAGGCGACGGCGCCAAGCATCTCTTCTTCGCTCAGCTCGTAAGCCTCGGATTCGACCATCATCACGGCGTCTTTGGTGCCTGCGACGATCAGATCAAGGCGCTGATCGGGGTTGTTGCGCAGGTTGTGCATATCGTCGATCTCGGGGTTGAGGATATATTCCCCATCCGTGAAACCAACGCGACAGCCGGCAATCGGGCCACGGAACGGCGCGCCCGAAATGGTCAGCGCGGCCGAGGTTGCGATCATCGCGACGATATCGGGGTCATTGACCAGATCGTGGCTCAGAACGGTACACATCACGAGGGTTTCGTTTTTGAACCCCGGTACAAACAGCGGGCGGATCGGACGGTCGATCAGGCGCGCGGTCAGTGTTTCTTTTTCCGAAGGGCGTGCTTCGCGCTTGAAAAAGCCACCGGGCACTTTGCCGGCCGCATAGTATTTCTCTTGGTAATGAACCGTCAGCGGGAAGAAATCCATTCCCGGTTTTTGCTCTTTGGCAAAGGTCACGTTTGCCATGACGCTGGTTTCACCAAGCGTGGCAATGACAGACCCATCGGCCTGTCGGGCAATTTTGCCGGTTTCCAGTGTGAGGGTTTCTTCCCCCCACTGCATCGATTTTTTCGTCTCTTTAAACATCACGTTTCCTAAGTTGGCCGTGTCGGGCGTATCCCGTCGGGCCCATTTGCATCCGGGGCCACATTGCCCCGTGGCTTTTCTTCATCCTGTTGCCCTCGCAAAGCCAGACGAGGGGAACAATCGGATCATGTAAAAACCGCGCCCGTTGAGGGGCGCGGCATTTGTCTTAGCGGCGGATACCGAGGCGTTGGATAAGGTCGCGGTAGCGGCCTTCGTCCTTGGATTTCACGTAATCCAAAAGCTTGCGGCGCAGGGCGACCATTTTCAAAAGGCCACGACGACCGTGGTTGTCTTTCTTGTGGATTTTGAAATGTTCGGTCAGCGTGGTGATCCGCGACGTCAGGATCGCAACCTGTACTTCGGGCGACCCGGTGTCGCCTTCCTTGGTTGCAAATTCTTTGATGACGCGTTCTTTTTCTTCTACGGTAATCGACATCGGGGTCTCCTTTTAAGTCAATGTTGCGGGCACAGGCCGGGATGTCGTCCAGCCAGGTCCATTAGAGATCGCCTCGGGACAAGCCCGAAGGATACGCGCGTATAGGGGAATTCTGGTGAAAAAGAAAGCGCGAATCGCGCCAGCAGGTCACAGGCCGGGTGTCGCACCAAAGCTGCTTTGCGGCAGCAGGGTAATGTGATCAAGCGACAGCCCCTCGGCATTGGCAATCATCGCGATGCGCACGCCGTTCAGCACGATATGCTGGTTTGATTCGTTCTCTTCATCGGCCTCAAGGCTGACCTCGGGATCGGCACCGTTGCTATCGTCAAAAAACACCATAAGCGAGTCTTCGGAGGCAGAAAAATCAAGCACTTGGGCCTGATGCTCTTGCGAGAGCCAATCACCGAGAAGGATTGAATCCTCGCCGGCACCAGCGGTCACGATATCGTCGCGCCCGGCAATGATAAGGTCATCGCCGCCGCCGCCATTCAGGTAATCAAGCCCGTCAAGATCATCGAACTCTTCCGTGGTGTCATCGTCGGTCACGCCATTCACCACGTCGTCGCCCCAGCCGCCAAAGAGCGTGTCCTGACCCAAGCCGCCATCCAGCGTGTCATTGTCCAGATCGCCATGCAGGGCATCTTCGCCATCATCGCCGCTCAGGTGATCGTTGCCGGCGCTTCCAACAAGGCTGTCGTCGCCATCGCCACCGTTAAGGTCATCCATATCATTATGACCGAAAAGCGCATCGTCGCCGTCATCACCGTGCAAATCGTCATCGTCGTCACCGCCATGCAGGCGATCATCGCCGTCGTCGCCCTGAATGTCATCATGGCCAAGGGCGCCGACAAGGTGGTCATCGCCTTCTCCGCCGGCGATCACGTCATCGCCCGCATAGCCATTGATCTGGTCATTGCCAATCGTGCCTGCGATGACATTGACATCGTCGTCACCGCTTATGATTTCGCCGGTACGACCATCGTCGTCATCGTCATTTTCGCCGTCATCATCATGGCCCGCGACCTCAAGACCGTGGTGGTCATCACTCTGGTTGTCATGATCGTTTTCGGCCACAGAGGTGGCTGCGAATTGAGCATCCGCATCGTCAGCTTCGGAAACGGCCTGCTGCACAAGGTCGGGCAAAGTGCCCTCGGGAAGATCGTCGCCTGATCCATCCTCGACGCGGGTGCCTGTGTCCTGATCTTCGTCATCAGGGGGGCCCAGGCCGACAAAGGACGCGGCACCGACCGCCATCATTCCCACGAGACTAGCTAACATCAGCATTCTACAGACTCACAAAAGTATACCGCGCAATTCAACCATAAGGCGATAATCTTGGCAAGTAATTGTTTTCACAATGGTTAACGGCGTGGCGGCGGGTTAACATTTGGCTGTTCTGCCCCGCGGCACCACCTCATATCCGGGCTCTTCGGGTTCATCATCCACCATCTCGGTCGGAAACCCATCGGCAAGGATCGACAGGCCGGTGGCGTCTTCCAGGCGGCGGATGATGTCATCTGATTGCGCGCGAGCCCCATAGCGATCTTGCCCATCCTTGAAGATCTCGATCATCAGCGGGCTGATTTCAAGCGGGATGTTGTGCTGTTCGGCAAGCTTGTGAAACAGGCCGATATCCTTGAGTACCAGATCCATGGTGAAGGAAATATCGCGGCTTCCGTTGAGGATCACCTGACCTTCGGTTTCGGCCACAAAGGAGGTGCCCGAGGAAATCACCATCGCCTCGTATGTCGTGGCCATGTCCATGCCCGCCGCCTTCATCGTCACCATCGCCTCGCACATCGTCAAAAGGTTGGCGGTGGCAAGATAGTTGGTCATCACCTTGAGAACAGAGGCGGTTCCGATCGGGCCGGTATGAAGCACGCGTCGGCCAAGCGTGGTCAGCATTGGCAGCATCCGCTCGAACGTGTCACGGTCACAGCCCGCGAAAATCGAGATATTGCCAGTGGCGGCGCGATGACAGCCGCCCGAGACCGGGCATTCAATCGCCGAGGCACCTTTGGCGCTTACCAGTCCGGCGAGGCGTTTCACCTCGGAGTCATCGGTGGTCGACATTTCGGCCCAGATCTTGCCCTTGCTGATCCCGGCCAGGATACCATCCTCGGCCTCCATCACGGCAGAGCATGCCGCAGGCGAGGGCAGGCAGGTAATGACGATGTCACAGGTCTCGGCCAATTCCTTGGGGCTCTTGGCGCTTTTGGCGCCGCGTGCCACAAAATCCTGCACGAGGGTCTCGTTCAGGTCGCGCACCGTAAGGTCAAACCCATTGCGCAAGATTGATCCCGCCAGTTTACCACCGACATTGCCCAACCCGATAAATCCGATTTTCATTTGTGTTATCCCTGCTTGCCCGCCCTCATCGGGGCCGTTTGGGCAAGCCTTTTGCGATTCGGGCGGCAAATGCAAAAGCGAAATGCAGAAAGGGTGCTGAAATCTCGGGGCTCAGGCGAGTCGCAGGGTATCGCCAAGGCTTATCTTCGGCTCAAGCACGATACGTTCGGGATCGGTTGGCGCGTCGGCCTCGGCGCGGCGCGCGATGATCTCGGCGGCCTTGCGCCCGATCTCAAGGCGACAGGCATCCATCGTGGCCAATTCCCGCGGTAGACCCTTCAGAAGCTCAACCCCGTTGAACCCGGCAAGCCCGATCTCACCGGGAATATCCACGCCCTTTTCCAGCAGGTAAAGCAACCCGCCTGCGCCGATCATGTCGTTGGAGTAATAGAGGAAATCAATATCCGGGGTGCGGCGCAAGATCTCCTCGGTCATTTCGCGCCCTTTCAAAAGGGCCGAGCCGCCGGAATAGAATTCCTGATCGGCGATCTCAATGCCGGCCTTGGCAAGCGCCCCGGTAAAGCCCTCAAAGCGTTTGCGCGCCCGGTGATCCAGCGGCATCTTGGTGCCGAGAAAGCCAATGCGTTTATAGCCCGCCTTGATGATCGCCTGTGCCATCTGCTGTCCGGCGCGGCGATGTGAAATGCCGACGACAGAATCGATCGGGGTGCCGTCGACATCCATGATCTCGACCACCGGGATACCGCTGGCGCGTAGCATGGCGCGGCTGGCATCGGAATGCTCTAGTCCTGCGATGATCACGCCAGAGGGCCGCCACGACAGCATTTCATAGAGAACTTTTTCTTCTTTTTCAGGGCGATATCCGGTCAGGCCCACGACGGGTTGAAGGCTGGTTTCCTCAAGGATCTGGCTAATGCCGGTCATCACTTCGGGGAACACCATGTTCGACATCGACGGAATAATCACCGCCACAAGATTGACCCGGTTCGAAGCAAGCGCACCCGCGATCTTGTTGGGCACATAGCCAAGCCGTTTCGCCGCCTCCAGAACCCGGGCGCGGGTGCCGTCCGATACATCGCCCTTGTTGCGCAAGACCCGGCTCACGGTCATCTCGGACACGCCAGCCGCCTCGGACACATCGCGCAGGGTCAGCGGGTGGTTATCATTTTGGGCCAAGGTCGTTTTCCTGCAAGGTCTTTCCCAAGTGTTACCGCGAACGGGCCGTCCTGATCAAGCGGTCAGCCACGCGCCGGGCGCATGGGGTAAATCGGGCGATGACAAATGTTTTTCTGACAGGTAAGGAAAACCCCGCGTGGCCCCGTGGCTCAACTGGATAGAGCAGCCCCCTCCTAAGGGGCAGGTTGCAGGTTCGAATCCTGCCGGGGTCACCAAAAAACCCAATAAAATATGGCGTTTTGTCAGGGGCTTGCGAAAGCGACTGCAAAAACGCCCGTTTGATTTCCCGAGACATCTGGTGCTGTAGACGGGATTTCTGGACAAAACCTGTACAAGTTGAGGCCGGACGGTAATCTCCCCCTTTTTAACGGGGTGCGGGCGTAGACTTCACGCGGCCATTTTCAGTTTCATGGCGGGTGTGATGCCACCGATGCCCATGGAGCTATGCGGGAAACTGGGTGACGGAGTTTGAGAAGGCGGCGTATCGTGGCGGGTGATCAAGCCTGCCAGAACTTCCAAGAGGAACGATACGCCTATGACCAACGATACCGACATCATCACCCTGCGTCAGCCGGAATCTGTGGATGATCCGCTGACCGAGATCGCCCGGGATGGTGCCCGCCGGATGCTGGCCGCTGCACTTCGGGCAGAGGCTGACGCCTTCGTGGCGCAGCATGCCGAGGAGGCCCTGCCGGATGG
>JAVVFB010000068.1:0-13759 GCA_032251095.1 Roseovarius sp.
TAAACTGAAAGAAAACAGAGGGATAGCCATGCGCTCCTGCAAAACCGACCAGAGCTTCAAAGCCTTCATCTCAATCGGCGCAACGCTCATTCAAACAAGGTGAACGTCAACAGCCCCTAGTTGGCGGCGCGTTCGGCCTCGATCTGGCGCCATTTTGCGACGTTGCGATTATGCTCCTCGAGGGTTTGGGCAAAGGCATGCCCGCCCGTGCCATCGGCCACGAAGAAAATATAATCGGTGCTGTCGGGATTGACCGCTGCCTCGATGCTGGCGCGACCGGGATTGGCGATCGGGGTCGGCGGAAGGGCGTCGATCACATAGGTGTTCCACGGCGTTTCACCGCGCAATTCACTCTGGCGCAGGCCCCGGCCCAAAACACCCTGGCCCTTGGTGATGCCATAGATCACCGCCGGGTCGGTTTGCAGGCGCATGCCGCGTTTGAGGCGGTTGGTAAAGACGCTCGCCACCTGGCGGCGCTCTTCGGGTATGCCGGTTTCCTTCTCGATGATCGAGGCGAGGATAAGCGCCTCATAGGCGCTTGCCAGCGGCACGTCCTCGGCGCGGTTTTGCCAGGCCTCGGCGAGGATAAGATCCTGCGCGGCGCGCATCCGGGCAATCACGCTGTCGCGGGTATCGCCGACGCGCACCTCATAGCTATCGGGGGCGAGAGAGCCTTCGGCGGGCAATTCGGCAATTGTGCCTTCAAGCACATCCACCGATTTGAGTTCTTCCACCACCTGCCAGCTTGTGACGCCTTCGGCAAGCGCGATGCGATAGCGGGTATCGGCCTGGCCGCGCACGCGGGTGAAAAGATCGGGGCGCGCCTCGTCGATGGCCGGATCAAACGCGATCTTTTCCTCATAGCGTCCGGTGCCGGTGTTAAGCTCGCGCACCAGCACCTCGGCGTTGGTTATACCGACGCGGTAGACCACCTCGGTGCCACAGCTGCTGGCGCCGCCTCGGGTGATGATATCGGTGATCTGCGCCATGCTCGCCCCTTCGGGAAGTAGCCAGCTGCCGGCCTTGAGATCATCGATCCTGTTGCCATATTCCGCGCCGATCCGAAAGATCATCCCCGATGCAATCGCGCCTTCGTCTTCAAGGCGACGCGAGATGCGCCGCATCGTGCTGCCGGGTTCCACCCGCAGGCATATCGCCTCGTTCAGAGGGCCACTGGAGCCGTATTGCTTTTGCCCCCAGAGGATCATGCCCCCAAGCAAAAAGACGACAACCACCAGAAGCGTCAGAAAATTCGAAGCGATATGGCGCCACATCAGCGCAGCTTTCCAAGACAAAGCGAGGCGTTAGTGCCGCCAAAGCCAAAGCTGTTGGACATGACCACATTCACCTCGCGCTCGCGTTTCACGTTTGGCACAAGATCAAGCGGCGTATCGACCGCCGGATTGTCGAGGTTGATCGTTGGCGGCACCACCTGATCGCGCAGCGCCAGGATCGAGAAAATCGCCTCGATCGCACCGGCCGCGCCCAAAAGGTGCCCGGTGGCCGATTTCGTCGAACTCATCGAGGTTGTGGCCGCCGCATTGCCCAGCAAACGTTCCACTGCCGCCAATTCGATCGTATCGGCCATCGTGCTGGTGCCATGGGCGTTGATGTAATCCACATCCGACGGCTCCAGCCCGGCATGTTTGAGCGCCGACTTCATGGCGCGGTACCCGCCATCGCCGTCCTCGGCAGGTGCGGTGATGTGATAGGCATCGCCCGACAACCCGTAGCCCAGAACCTCGGCGTAAATCTTGGCCCCGCGTGCGCGGGCATGCTCAAGCTCTTCTAGAACCACCACACCGGCGCCCTCGCCCATGACAAAGCCATCGCGGTCAGCATCATAGGGGCGGCTCGCGGCCTTTGGGTTATCGGCGCGCTTGGTCGACAGGGCCTTGCAGGCGTTGAACCCGGCGATCCCGATTTCACAAATCGCCGCCTCGGCGCCCCCGGCCAGCATCACATCGGCATCGCCGAACATGATCAGCCGCGCCGCATCGCCAATCGCATGCGCCCCGCTGGAACAGGCTGTCACAACCGCGTGGTTCGGCCCCTTGAAGCCATAGCGAATGCTGACCTGCCCACTGATCAGGTTGATCAGCGCGCTCGTGATGAAAAACGGCGACACCCGGCGCGCGCCCTTGTCGCGGATCACCAGCGTGGTTTCCTCGATCGAGCTCAGCCCGCCAATGCCCGATCCCATCATCACACCGGTGCGTTCGCGGCTTTCCTCGTCCTCGGGCATCCAGCCCGAATCCTCAACCGCCTGCTGGGCGGCGGCCACACCATACAGAATGAAATCGCCGACCTTGCGGCGCTCTTTGGGCTGCATGTAATGATCGGCATTGAAGGTGCCATCGGTGCCATCACCAAGCGGTACTTCACAGGCGTAATTGGTCACCACGTTGCAAGGATCAAACCGGGTGATTGTCCCAGCGCCTGATTGCCCCTCCAACAGCCGTTTCCAGCTTTCTTCAACCCCGGATGCAAGCGGGGTCACAAGACCCAGACCCGTGACAACGACACGCCGCATAATGCTGCCCTTTCAGTACTTATTCTTGCAAAGCTCTTACCCCGGCTTGCCCCCGGGGGGCAAGTGCATCACTCAGGGCTGGGCGGCGGCATGCCAAGTTTTCCGCCATGCCGCCGGGTCACACAGGACCGGTCGCCTATTGAAACGCCGCTTTTGGCTCTGACGGGGCCTGCGCCAGGGCCAATGCCTCGCCAAGATCGACATCGCGGGCAAACAACGCGCGCCCGATCATCGCCCCGGCGATGTTTGGAATATACTTGAGCCGCGCCACATCATCGACACTGCGCACGGTTCCGCGCGCGATCACCGGCTGGCGGGTGGTGGCGGCAAGCCCGGAGATAAGCCCGAGACTGCCATCGCTTTCTTCGATATCGGCGTCGATATCGGTCACTATGATCCCGGCAAGCGGCACCCCGTCAAAGGCCGCGATGAAATCCTCGGGGCTGAAGGCGCTCTCGCTGCGCCAGCCATCGGTCATCATCTTGCCCTGGTAGATATCCACCGTCACGACAATCTGATCGGGGTGATACTTGGCAAGCTGTTTGACGGCCTCCGGGTCCTGCACTGCCATGGTGCCGATCACGACGCGCCCTGCCCCCTTGTCGATCCAGCGACTCACCGCCTCGCGCGAGCGAAAGCCGCCGCCAAGCTGAACAGGGATGCCAGCCGCGCGTATGATCTCGGCGATAAAATCATTCTGATCGCCCTCGCCAAGCAGCCCGTTGATATCGGTCAGGTGCATCCAGCCCGCGCCAGCCGCCGCAAAACTGCGGGCGGTCTCGACCGGGTCCACATGCCAGATCACCGGCTCGTCAAGGCGGCCACGCGTCAGGCTGACACATTTGCCGTTGAGAATTTCCATCGTGGGATAAAGGATCATCGTCGCGCCCTTCCTCAGGTCAACCCCCGGCAGTTGTGCCGGACGACGGCAATTCTGCCTGAATCCCCGGCGGGGCACTGTTCCCAAATCGGCATGATAGACGCATTTCGCGCCCTTGTGCGCCGACGCGCACCCGGCAACGCAAAAGGCCCCGCCAATCGGCAGGGCCTTCCATCGCGCAAGACGAAAAACTTAAGAGGCTTCGCTGATGAACTTCACCGCATCGCCAAAGGTTTGGATCGTATCGGCAGCATCGTCGGGGATCTCGATGCCGAATTCCTCTTCGAAGGCCATGACCAGTTCGACCGTGTCAAGGCTGTCAGCGCCAAGATCGTCGATGAACGAGGCTTTTTCGACAACCTTGTCCTCTTCAACGCCCAGGTGTTCCACAACGATCTTTTTAACGCGGTCTGCGATATCGCTCATGTCATAATCCTCATCGTTTCTTGGGCACTTTTGCCCGTTTTGTGCCCCCGATCAGATCGAGAGGCGGGATTGATAGTGCCCCAGCGGGCGGCTCTCGACGACCCGCAATCTGCGGTCCACCGGAAAGAAACCGGTTCTTCCTCCGGTAATTCTGCGCCGCCTATAGCACATGGCGCGGCATTGGCAAATGCTTTCCCAACCCTCAACCGAGCCAAGCAAAGCCACCTGCACTTGCCCTGCCCGTCGTTCAAACCGCAAAAGCCCTGCGATCCGCGCAACAGGCGAGCGATTCTGCAACCTGTGTCTTTCATCGTTCCGCAAATACTCATCTTTGACAAAACCCACAGGTGACCCGCTCAGCCCCTTGGCGCGCGCCGCTAGAGCATCGCCATGCCGCCATTCACATGCAGCGTGGCCCCGGTGACATAGCCCGCTTCGGGGCTGGCCAGATAAAGCACGGCGGCCGCGATCTCTTCCGGGGTTCCCATGCGGGCGGCGGGTATTTGCGTATTGATCACAGCTTTTTGCTCATCGCTCAGCTTGTCGGTCATCGGTGTCGCGATAAAGCCGGGGGCGACAACATTGGCGGTGATGCCGCGCGTTGCCACCTCGCAGGCGATGGATTTCGTCAACCCTACGAGCCCGGCTTTCGCGGCGCTATAATTGACCTGCCCCGGATTGCCGGTGGACCCGACGATCGACCCGATATTGATGATCCGGCCCCAGCGGGATTTCATCATCGGGCGCACCGCGCCACGGCACAACCGCATCGCCGCCGTCAGATTAACGTCAATCACATCGTGCCAATCCTCATCCGACATCCGCATGAAAAGCTGATCACGGGTGATGCCGGCGTTGTTGACGAGGATATCAAGGCTGCCCATGGCGGCAATCGCGGCCTTGGGAAGGGCTTCGACCGCGTCTTTATCGCCAAGATTGCAGGGCAGGACATGGGCGCGCGCGCCCAGGTCTGCGGCAAGCGCCTCCAGCGGTTCGATCCGTGTTCCGCTCAGACCAACCGTCGCCCCCGCATCGTGAAGCGCGCGCGCGATCGCGGCGCCAATGCCGCCTGATGCGCCGGTGACCAGCGCTGATTTTCCTGTCAGATCAAACATCTATGGTCCTTTCGTTATCAAAATGCGCGCGCCTCAGGCCCCTGCGAGGGCCTCGGCGGCGGCTCGTACATCATCCGGGGTGGCAACCGCGCGACAGGTCATGTCGCGCTCGATCCGCCGGATCATCCCCGACAGCGCCTTGCCCGCGCCGATTTCCCAGGCCTCGGTGACCCCTTCGCCCGCCATGTAGCTGACGGAGTCGCGCCAGCGGACCAGCCCGGTCACCTGTTCAACCAAAAGCGCGCGGATCTCGGCGGGGTCGCTCACCGCACTTGCGCGCACATTGGCCACAAGCGGCACGACGGGGGCGTTGATGGTGACCTCTTTCAGGGCCACCGCCATCGCCTCGGCCGCAGGTGCCATCAATGCGCAGTGAAACGGGGCGCTGACCGGCAACAAAAGCGCGCGTTTGGCGCCTTTGGCCTTGGCCAGCTCAAGCGCGCGCGCGACCGCCCCCTTGTGGCCCGAGACCACAACCTGACCGGGGTCATTGTCATTGGCCGCCTGACAGACCTCGCCCTCGGCGGCCTCTTGCGCCACGGCGCGCACAGCGTCCAGATCAAGCCCGAGGATCGCGGCCATCGCGCCAACACCGACCGGCACGGCCTTTTGCATGGCCAGACCGCGAATGCGCAGCAAACGCGCCGTGTCGGCAATGCTGAACGCACCAGCCGCGGCCAAGGCGGAATATTCGCCAAGGGAATGCCCGGCGACAAAACCGGCCGCCTTCGCGATATCGACGCCTTCGGCCTCAAGCGCACGCAGGCCGGCAAGCGAGGTCGCCATCAAGGCCGGCTGGGCATTCTCGGTCAGGGTCAGGGTGTCTTGCGCGCCCTCCCAGATCAGCGCCGAGAGCTTTTCACCAAGCGCCTCGTCCACCTCATCAAAAACCGCCCTGGCCGCCGGATAGGCCTCGGCCAGATCCCGCCCCATGCCAATGGTCTGCGCCCCCTGCCCGGGAAATACGAATGCTCGGGTCATATATGTGTTGCCTCCCTGAAAGTGCCCCCGGATACCGCGCCGGGCGCGGCATGGCAACGCTCTTTGGGTTTCTTGCAGCGGTGCACGTGCTTTGTGCGCCAGATGCGATTGCCCTGCGCGGGCATTTGGCTAGATTGGCCGCGCAACCAAAAGGATCCGCGCGATGCCACTTACCAATTCGGCCACCACCTATGGCGGTGTGACAAAAACCTTTCATTGGCTCACCGCGTTTTTGATCCTGTCCAACATTCCGCTTGGCCTGATTGCAAGCGATCTTGCGCATGAGGTTCAAATCGCCCCGACCGAGGCCTTGATCAATCGTACCACGTTATTGTTTTCGCTGCATAAAACCATCGGCGTGGCGATGTTTTTCGTGGCCCTCGCCCGTATCCTCTGGGCGATCAACCAACCCAAGCCGGGATTGCTCAATGGCGACAAATGGGCCGAGGCCTGGGCGGCGGAAACCGTGCATTGGCTGCTTTACGGCTCGCTTGTCATGGTGCCGCTGTCGGGCTGGGTGCATCACGCGGCCACCTCGGGCTTTGCGCCGATCTGGTGGCCGTTCGGCCAAAACCTGCCGCTGGTGCCAAAATCCGAGCCCCTCGCGGCGCTTGCGGGCACGCTGCATTACATCCTGCAATGGGTGCTGATCGGCGCGATTGGCGCGCATGTGGCGGGGGCGCTCAAGCATCACCTGCTGGATGGCGATGCCACGCTGCGCCGGATGTTGCCGGGTCATGCCCCCGGCCAGCCCACCGCGCGCCAGCCCGGCCATCTGCTGCCGTTCGTGACCGCGCTTGCGGTCTGGATCGGCGCGATTGGCGGGGCGGGCCTGCTGGGGTGGTTCGGGGCGAAAACCGACGCGCAAACCACGGGCCTTGCGCAGGTCGAAAGCGATTGGACGGTCACGGACGGCAGCCTTCAGATCACCGTGCAACAGATGGGATCATCGGTGCAGGGCAGCTTTGCCGACTGGACCGCCGATATCACCTATGACGAGATCGCGGATGCCACCGGCAAGCATGGCTCTGTCACCGTCACCATCGCCATCGAGTCGCTCTCGCTTGGCTCGGTCACCAAACAGGCGATGGGGCCGGATTACTTCGATGTGGGCACATATCCGACGGCAGAGTTCAGCGCCGATCTGATCAAGACGGATCAGGGCCATGTGGCGCGCGGCACCCTAAGCATCCGCGATCAATCGGTGCCGGTCGAGATGCCGTTTGATCTTGTGATTGACGGCGACAGTGCCACCGTAAGCGGCGCCCTCTCGGTGGACCGGCGCGCGTTCAATCTGGGCGCCGGGGTGAACGACCCGAATTCGCTTGGCTTTGAGGTGGATATCACGGTTGATCTCACCGCCAGCCGCGCGCCTTAGAGCCTGTCGCGTTCACTCAAATTCACGCAACATGCCCTAATCGTCGAGCTTGCGCGCCTCGTCCAACAGCATCACCGGGATACCGTTGCGTATGGGAAAGGCGAGGCCTGCGCCCTTGCTGATCAACTCCTGACGCTCGGCGTCATAGCGCAGGGTCTGGTGGGTCTGCGGGCAAATCAGCGCCTCAAGCATGCGCCGGTCAAAGGCGGGGGTGGTTTCGGTTGTGTCGGTCATTGCATGATATCCTCGCTGTCGCCGCCGCGCAGCACATATTCGATCAGGGTCACAAGGGTTTCGCGCCGGGTGCTGAGCGATGGCGCCTCAAGCAGGGCCTGTTTATCCTCTGGCTCGAACCCCAGAAGCATCGACAGCGAGTTGATCAAAAGCTCATCTTCCGCCTCTTTCAAGGACTGCCAGTCGGTCTGTAATTCCTGCGCGGAAAAATAGCGCGACAAGAGGTTCATGAAGGCCGCGCGGTCAAAACCGGGGTCCGTGTCCTCGGGGCCCATATCGCGTTCAAAGCCGGCCCATGACACGCGGGCACGGCGATAGGGCGTAAAGCCGTCGACCTCTTCCAAAAGGCGAAAGCGCGACTTGCCGGTGAGCGTGATCATATAGCGCCCGTCTTCGGTCTCGGAAAACTGTGTCACCCGCCCGACACAGCCGATGGTGTGCAATCCGGGGCCCTCATCACGGCCCGGAATACGGTTGGGCTGAATCATCCCGATCAGCCGCGAGGGCGTTTTAAGCGCATCCTCGAGCATCGCCAGATAGCGCGGCTCAAACAGGTGCAACGGCAAGCGCGAACGCGGCAAGAGCAGCGCGCCCGGCAGGGGGAAAACCGGAATAATCTCAGGCAGATCGAGGTTTTTTGTCATGCACCTTACCTAGCCCGACACCTGCCTCAGGCAAATATCATCGAGCTCAATTTTCGCCGCCCGTTCAACACCACCGGATCGTTGGGCTTGAGCGCCTCGAAAATGGTGAAAAGCTGGGTCTTGGCGGCGCCGTCCTTCCATTCGCGATCAGCGCCGAAAATCGCCAGCAATTCGTCAACCGCCTCTTGCGCCTGACCGTTGGCATAAAGCGCCTGCGCCAGATCAAAGCGCGCCTGATGGTCGCTTGGATCGGCGTCAACGGCGGCGCGCAGCTCGGCCACGGGGCCGGCATCCGCGGCCTGACGCGCAAGCGCGATCTGGGCATGCACCGCCTCGATCTCGGGCGCGCTGGCAATCTCGGCGGGGGCACCGTTCAGGATCGCCTCGGCCTGATCAAGTTCGCCAAGCGCGATCTCGGCGCGCGCCATCCCGGCATAGGCGCGCACGTTGTTGGGGTCTTCCTGCGCGATGGCGGCATAGGTCTGCGCCGCATCCGCCGCCGCGCCCTCGTCCAGCATCTCGTCGGCGGCATCAAGAGCCTCGTCAAGCCCGCCATCGGGTGCGCCGCCACCGGCCTCGATCACCCGCGCCACGAAGGCGTCGATTTCCGAGGGCGGCACCGCGCCCTGAAAGCCGTCAACCGGCTGGCCCTGCCAGAAGGCATAGACCGTCGGGATGGATTGCACCCGCAACTGGCCCGCGATCATCTGGTTCTCGTCAACATTGACCTTGGCCATCTTCACGGCCCCCTTGGCACGCGTCACCGCCGCCTCAAGCGCCGGACCAAGCGTCTTGCATGGGCCACACCACGGCGCCCAGAAATCAACGATCACCGGCACGCTCTGGGACGCCTCGACGACCTCGGTCATGAAATCGGCCTCGGACACATCCTTGATCAGGTCGCCCGCTACCGGGGTGTTTTGGGTTTGGCCAAGCTCAATCATCGTCGTGTTCCTTCCATTCGCTTGCCCCTATATGCGCAAGCCAGCGTCGTTTTCAAAGGTCAAATGTTGCAAAAACCGGGGCGTGGTCGCTTGGTTGCTCCCATCCGCGCACATCGCGAAGGATGCGGCTTGAATGGGCAGAGGCGCCGATATCGCCGGTCGCCCAGACATGATCAAGTCGGCGCCCCTTATCGGCCTCAGACCAATCCTTGGCGCGATACGACCACCAGCTATAGAGCAGCCCTTCGGGAATATCGGCGCGGGTCACATCGCCCCAGCCGCCGGCCTCCATCACGTCATGGAAATGCGCGACCTCTACGGGCGTGTGGCTGACGATCTTCAAAAGCTGTTTGTGGTTCCAGACATCGTCTTCGCGCGGGGCAATGTTGAGATCGCCCACCAGAATGGATTTTTCCGGGCGGCTGTCGCGGAACCAATCGCGCATTTCGGTGAGATAATCGAGCTTTTGGCCGAATTTCTCGTTCTTCTCGCGATCCGGGATATCGCCGCCTGCGGGCACATAGAAATTGTGGATCGTAACCCCGTTTTCCAACCGTCCGGCGACGTGGCGGGCATGACCGAGGCTGGCGAAATCCTTGTCACCGGCATCCTCGATCGGCAGCTTGGAGAGGATCGCAACCCCGTTATAGCCCTTCTGCCCGCGCGCCACCACATGGCCATAGCCAAGCTCGGCAAAGCGCGCGAGCGGCATCTTTTCGACCGGGCTTTTGCATTCCTGAAGGCACAGGATATCGGGCGCCTCGTCGCTCAAAAGCCGCGAGACAAGCCCCTCGCGCAGGCGGACCGAATTGATGTTCCAGGTTGCCAATGTAAACGCCATGCCGCCTCTCCTGTGCCGGTATCGGGCCAGACCCTAAAGCGATGCGCGCCAAGGTGCCAGCCGGAACGACGCGGGCCGGCGAAAAAGGCAGGATCGGGCAATCAAACCCGGCGCTCAATGAAAAATACCCCGGCACATTGGCCGGGGTAGTCCAACAGGGAGGTACATGCGTTACCGCACATGCAACGCAGAGTAGCACATTTTTCTGAATCACGCATACTACTTTGATCGTAGGCCGCGCTCAGAGTACCAGGCGATACCCGCCGGATTCGGTGACAAGCAGGCGCGCATTGCCGGGATCGGGCTCGATCTTCTGGCGCAGGCGATAGATGTGGGTCTCAAGCGTGTGGGTGGTGACCCCCGCGTTATAGCCCCAGACCTCGTGCAACAGGATATCACGCGGCACCACCCCCTCGGTCGAGCGATAGAGGTATTTCAGAATGTTGGTCTCTTTCTCGGTCAGGCGCACCTTGCGCTCGTCCTCGGTGATCAGCATCTTCATGGCCGGTTTGAAGGTATAGGGCCCAAGCTGAAATACCGCATCCTCGGATTGTTCATGCTGGCGCAGCTGTGCGCGGATACGCGCCAGAAGCACCGGAAACTTGAACGGCTTGGTGATATAATCGTTGGCACCCGCATCAAGGCCAAGGATGGTGTCGGCATCGCCATCATGGCCGGTCAGCATCATCACCGGTGCCTTGACGCCCTGCTTGCGCATCAGGCGGCAAAGCTCGCGCCCGTCGGTATCGGGGAGGCCGACGTCGAGAATGACCAGATCATAGATCATGTCCTTGATCTTGTTCATCGCATCGCCGCCGCTTGCCGCCTCGAACACATCGAAATCTTCGGTCATGACCAATTGCTCGCCAAGCGCTTCGCGCAGGTCGTCGTCATCGTCCACCAGCAGAATCTTTTTGACTTGTGCCATTTTGCTTTTCCTCGTCCTTTCCATGAACATGAGGGACAAGGCGCGCTGCGACAAGGTGTACAACACAACAATCACGCCCACGTGTTGCGGCGAGAGCGTTTCTTTCAATTCATTACAAAACCGCCTACATAAAGGCGAACGCCAACGGAAAGTTTCGCCATGACCCTTGCCCCCGATATCACCGAGATTATCGCCCGCGCCCGCTCTGACTTGCGGATGGGGGTGCCTGTGGTGATCTTAGGGGGCGTGGGCGTGGCCTTGGTGATGGCGGCGGAAACGGTCGATGCGCAGCGTCTGGCCGATCTGCGCGCGCTTGGCGGCAGGCCGGTTCTGGCGATCACCGCGCGACGGGCCGAGACCCTCAAAGCGCGCGCCTATGACGGTGATCTGGCACGGGTGATCCTGCCGCCTGATGCCGCGTTGTCCTGGATTCTGGGCGTTGCTGATCCGGCGGATGACCTCAAAACCCCGATGAAAGGCCCGCTTGCATCGCAACGCGAGGGGGCCGCCGATTTGCACCGGATCGCCTTGCAGCTTGTGAAATCGGCGCGGCTTTTGCCGGCGGCGCTTGTTCTGCCGCTGAGCGGCGACGCGGGGTTCGCGGCGAAAAACGGGCTCACCTCGGTGAATGCAGAGGCCGCCGCAGAGCACCTGTTGCGCTCAAGCCCGCTGCACCCGGTGGTCAGCGCCCGCCTGCCGCTTGATGTGTCAGAGGCCGGGCGGTTGCATATCTTTCGGCCCGAAGATGGCGGCGAAGAACATTACGCCATCGAGATCGGCCAGCCGCCGCGCGACAGCGCGGTTCTGGCGCGGCTGCATTCGGCCTGTTTCACCGGCGATCTCATGGGCAGCCTCAAATGCGATTGCGGCCCGCAATTGCGCGGCGCCCTGGCGCAGATGGGGGCCGAAGGGGCCGGTGTTCTGCTCTACCTCAATCAGGAAGGGCGCGGGATTGGCCTTGCCAACAAGATGCGCGCCTATTCGCTTCAGGATCAGGGCTTTGACACGGTCGAAGCAAATCACCGTCTTGGGTTCGAGGATGACGAACGCGATTTTAGGATCGGCGCACATATCCTGCGGCTTATGGGGTTTACCGCCCTGCGGCTGTTGACCAACAACCCCGCCAAGATCGCGATGATGCGCCAGAACGGGATTGATGTGGTCGAGCGTGTGCCACTCAAGCTCGGCGAAAACGTCCATAACCACGCCTATCTGGCCACCAAAGCCGCGAAATCGGGGCATCTTCTGTGACAGCCGCCTGACGCCCGCGCATCCAAGAAAGTTTGAAACTTTCTTGATCGGAATTTTTTGAAAATTCCGTTTCCGGCGGTCCAGATATAAGGGAAAATCATGATCACCCCTTCTCGAACCAGATGATCACCTCCCCCACTTCGACACCGTATTTATCCATATAAGCCCGATTAAGCACGCGCCCCTCGCTCACCTGCCACATCCAGTCGTCAAAGCTTACGCGCAGCGTGCCATCGGGCACCGGCAAGTCAATGCTATAGCGCCAGTTGAAAGCATCGCCGCGCTCTTCGCCATTTGCCGTGCCGATCACCCCCGGAGCGCGTCCCTGCCATGTCTCTGGGCCGGTCTTGGTCAGGCGCCAGACGCGGGTTTCGCTGCTTCCATCGGCATAGGTAAATGCCTCATCAAGGGTCAGGATCTTGCCGTCCCAATCACCTTGGACATCCACCTTGAAGCGACGGCGTACCGTGCCAAAGCGGTCCTGGAACTGGCCATAGCCGACAACATGCCCGTCAAAGAACTCTTCAAGCTCGAAATCGCGCGAACTCAGCTGGTCATCGCCAAGATCGGGCCGTCCGCTGCATCCGATCAAAAGCGTGGCCGACAAAAGGATCAGGATCGCGCGCATGAAAAAGGCCCCCCCGGCGTTGGTCTACGCCAGGGGACCTAATGCAAACCTGCCCGCTGGCAAGGCTTAGCTGCGCCGACGCGCGCCCGCAATCACCGCCGCAAAGCCAACCGCAAGCACGACCACACAGATCGCCAGAAGCTGCTCGTATTTATGCCCCTCCGGCAGGATCGCCGCCACCCAGTCCGAGCCGCGTGCGAAATAAGCCGCAGCGCCAAGCATCGCCGCACCAAAGGCCACCAAATAAGCCCAAAGCGCAATCTCGCGGCGCATCGCCAGCCCGACCACAAGAACCGGCGTCAGGAACATGCTGGCCGTGCCGCTGACGGCGGTGGCATCAAACAGCGTCTGATTGTCCCAAAGAGTCAAAAGCGTGCCCAGCACCATGAACACCACCATCGCTGTGCGTCCGCCGGCAAGGGTGCGCGGGCTAAGGCGCAGCTCGTCCACCACAAGGCGCGCGGCACTGGCAAGCGCCGAATCCAGCGTACTCAGCGCCGAGATCAGCAGCGACACCAAAAGCGCCACGAACAGCCAGGGCGGAAACATGCCCGCCCATGTGCCGATCAACTCGCCTTCGTATTCCGCGCCCACAAGGGCCGCCTGAATGCCGAAAAAGCCAAAACCAATGATGCAGAGCGTCGAAATCCAGAACGCATGCAGGAACGACTTCCGCGTCGTCTCCGGATCGGCGAGAAAACCGCGATCCATCATCACCGGATCATGCGCCGGGTAGGAAAACACCTGAAGCAGCGCAACAAGGAAAAGCACCTGACCGTTCCACGACCCCGATGTGCCCTGCGCTGTCAGCACCGCGCCAAGATCAAAACCGGGGCTGAGCACCAGCGCCAGAAAGGCGGCGGCAAAGACGCCGAGAAAGACCAGCATCTGCAACACATCGGTGCGCAGCGCCGCACTTAGCCCGCCCCAGGCGCTATAGGCCAAGCCAAGCACGGCGACGACAAGGATCGAACCC
>JAVVFB010000069.1:0-13659 GCA_032251095.1 Roseovarius sp.
GGATATTTTTGGCCAGAAGAAAACGCGGCCGCAGGTTATCCCCGGCCGCGTCTTTGTGATTGTCAGTCTGATCAACCGTCCTTGCGGATGGTCTCGTTCCTGGGGTCATAAGGGCTATCGACGGTCACCTCGGCGTTCCAAAGCTGATCGAGCATCTTGACCTTGAGTTTGGTGCCCGGCACCGCCTGTTCGGGTTTGACGTAGCCCATACCGATGGATTTCCCGAAGGCCACCGAATAGCCCCCCGATGTCAGGCGGCCAACGCGCTCGCCCTCGGGGGTATAGAGCACTTCGCGGCCCCAGGGATCGGCGTCCTCCGGCCCGTCGATCAGGAGCGTGCAGCATTTGACGCGCACGCCGGTCTCGACCATCTTGTCCTTGCCGTGAAACTCTTTCTCAAGGTCGACAAAACGCGGCAGGTCGGCCTCGAGCGGGGTGGCATCGCGACCAAGCTCGTTGCCGAAGGCGCGATAGCTCTTCTCCTGGCGGAGCCAGTTTTGCGCCCGCGCGCCGACAAGTTTCATACCGTGCTTTGCACCGGCCGCCTCGAGCAGGTCAAAGAGATAGTTCTGCATCTCGATCGGGTGGTGCAATTCCCAGCCCAATTCGCCGGTATAGGCCACGCGGATGGCGTTGACCGGGCACATGCCCAGTTCGATCTTGCGCGCCGTCAGCCACGGAAAGCGCTTGTTGGAAAGCGCCGTTTCCGGGTCGGCGTCCTTGATCACCTCTTTCAGGACATCGCGCGATTTCGGACCGGCAATGGCGAAAACGCCCCATTGCGTGGTCACGTCCTGAATTTCGATATAACCGAATTCCGCCGCCTTGTCCTCGGCCGACTTGCGCAGGAAATCGGCGTCGTATTCTGTCCAGGCGCCGGCCGAGACCAAGTAATAGGTGTCCTCGCCGTTGCGCACGATGGTGTATTCGGTGCGCGTGGTGCCATTGCCGGTCAGCGCATAGGTCAGGTTGATGCGGCCGACTTTCGGCAGCTTGTTGCAGGTGAACCAATCGAGGAATTGTGTCGCTCCGGGGCCCTTGACCACATGCTTGGTAAAGGCCGAGGCATCAATCAGGCCAACGCCTTCGCGGATCGCGCGGGCCTCTTCGACGGCATGCTGCCACCAGCCACCGCGCCGGAAGCTGCGCGCGTCGTGGTCGAAGTTTTCAGGCGCATCAAGCGGACCGAAATAGTTCGGACGCTCCCAGCCATTCACAAAACCGAACTGCGCGCCGCGCGCTTTCTGGCGGTCATAGGCCGGCACCGTGCGCAGCGGGCGGCAAGCGGGGCGCTCTTCATCCGGGTGGTGCAGGATATAGACGTGGTCATAGCATTCTTCGTTCTTGCGCGCGGCGAACTCGGTGGTCATCCAGTTCTGCGAATAGCGCTTGGGATCAAGCGACGCCATGTCGATCTCGGCCTCGCCATCGACCATGAGTTGGGCCAGGTAATAGCCGGTGCCGCCCGCGGCGGTGATCCCGAACGAGAAGCCTTCGGCCAGCCACATGTTGCGCAGTCCCGGCGCCGGACCAACCAGAGGGTTGCCATCGGGCGTGTAACAGATCGGACCGTTGAAATCGTCCTTGAGGCCGGAATCTTCGCAGGACGGGATGCGGTGGATCATCGCCATGTACTGCTCTTCGATCCGCTCTAGATCGAGCGGGAACAGGTCGGCGCGGAAGCTATCGGGCACGCCGTATTCAAAGCAGGCCGGGGCGTGTTTCTCGTAGACGCCCAAGATCCAGCCGCCGCGTTCCTCGCGCACATAGCTCTGCGCGTCGGCGTCGCGCACCACGGGATGTTCCTGGCCGCCATTGGCGCGATATTCAACCAATGCCGGATCTTTATCCATGACGATGAACTGATGCTCGACCGGGATCGCCGGGATCTTGATGCCAAGCTTTTTCGCCGTGGTCTGGGCGTGGTTGCCAGAGGCGGTGACCACATGCTCGGCGGTGATGACGATCTGTTCGTCGCCGGGCACAAGGTTGCCGCCCTTCTCGATCATCTTGGTACAGGTCACCTCCCAGTGGGTGCCGGTCCAGTGGAACGCATCGGCCTGCCATTTGCGCTCGATCATCACGCCGCGTTGACGCGCGCCCTTGGCCATCGCCTGAGTGACATCGGCGGGGTTAATGTAACCGTCGGTGTTGTGGTAAATCGCGCCTTCAAGGTCTTCGGTGTTGATCAGCGGCCAGCGGGCCTTGATCTCATCCGGGGTCAGCCATTCATAAGGCACACCACAGGTTTCGGCGATCGAGGCATAAAGCATGTACTCGTCCATCCGCTCTTTGGTCTGGGCCATGCGCAGGTTGCCGACCACGGCAAAACCGGCGTTAAGGCCGGTCTCCGCCTCAAGCGTCTTGTAAAACTCGACCGAGTATTTGTGGATATGTGTCGTCGCATAGGACATGTTGAACAGCGGCAAAAGACCGGCGGCATGCCAGGTGCTGCCCGAGGTCAGCTCGTCGCGCTCAAGCAGCATGACATCGTCCCACCCAGCCTTGGCCAGATGATAGGCGATCGAGGTTCCGACGGCACCACCGCCGACGACCAGGGCTTTGACATTGGTTTTCATGAGCTGCGACTCCCTTGGTGCATGCGTTGCTGGATGTTTATCAATCCTGATGAAACGCGCACAGCCCAGCCGACACAAGAACGTGCAAAACCGACCTTTCCTAATTATCACAGGTCGAACGGATCATTGCCTGCTATGTCCTCTCTGACCTTTTGAAAAATTCGGTATGAACGAATTGGGTGGAAAGATGTCTCTGCTAGATTGGCGGCATGATCCTCTTTGCCCCCTTACGGCGGCCTGCACATCAATGGCGAGATTGAGCACATGACGCGCCGCATCCTCATTGGGCTGGTGGCTGTTTTGGCGGTCACGGGCCCCGCACCGGCACAGCCGCCAGATCTTGTTTGCTTCAAGTCCACCGACGAACGCCCCGCCGGCGCGCATGCGGCGGTTCTGGCCCTGATGGATGGCATGGAGCCAGTCCTTGAAATATTTCCAACCTATCGCGACCTTCTCACCACCCAGGCCACTGACGTCTGCCTCTCGGCAAGCCTGCATGACGCGCGCGGCTATTTCAGCCCCGAAGACAACGTCATCATCCTGCAAAGTGATCTTACCCGCGACATGCAGGTCGCAATTCTGATCCATGAATTGCGCCACCTTGAGCAATATGCAACCGGCAACTGCCCGACCTATCATCTTGCGATGTCAGAGAATGCGCGCGCGACCCTCGCCCTTGAGGCAGACGCCAGTGCCACAAGCCTTTTTATCGCCAATGCCCTCGGGGACGCCGGGCAACCCCAGATCTGGGCGGCGCTTGCAGCCTGGCCAACCCACGCGGACATCGCGGTGGCCTTTGCAAGCGAACTTGACGCAAGTGGCGACCCGCGCGAGGCGACGACCGCCGCATTCGCGCAGTGGTATGCATCGCCCTGGCGGCGGGAAAATTACTATCGCGCCTCCTGCAGTTCGTATCTTGACCGCCAAGACAGCACCAAATCGCTGCCGCAGTACAACAAGATTGCCCCCGGAGTTTTCCAGCGCCTTTGCAGACTGCCCGATGGATCGCCCTATAACTGCGCCGAAGGTCGCGACGGATATCGCCCCTAGAGCGTGTTGCTCAAAAGTGGGAACCGGTTTTGAGCGATCCGAACATGCGAAATCAATATGTTAGAGCGTGTCGCGCGAATGTGAATGAACGCGCCATGCTCTCGCGCGCTCAGGCCGGGCGCGCCACGTCCCAGCGGATATCGGTGATCCCGGCCAGCCGGGCAAAGCGGCGCAATTCGAGATCGAGCCGTTCCAGCCGACCACGCCCCCACCGCGCGCCCGGCTCGGGCCAAAACCCGGTGACCGCCATCCAGTTTGCCGCGCGATCCGCCTTAAGCTCGATCCGGCCGACAAACGTATCCCCCTCAAGCAGCGGATAGACGTAATAGCCCCAGATCCGCTGGTTTTGCGGCACGAACATCTCGTTGCGATAGTGAAACCCGAACAGCCGCATAAGCCGGTTGCGATCGCGGATCGCCGGATCAAACGGGTTGAGGATGCGCAGACGGCGCGCGACCGGCGCGCAGGCGGCCAGACGCGCCTCGATATCGGGCAGGGCAAAGGCCCTTTGCATCGTGCCATCCGCGCCGCTCACCGCCACCTCGACAAGGCGCCGCCGCGCCAGCCAATCGCGCACCTCGGGCGCGCTTGCCACACCCCAGAACCGCTGAACCTCGCCGGGCGTGGCGATCACCAACCGCTCAAGCGCCTGATCGCAAAGCCAAACGATTTGATCGCGCGCAGGCGGACAATCGCGCGTCACATCGGGAAAGACCCGCTCGCCCAGATCGTAGAACTTGATGAACTTCTCGCGGTGGCTGGTGGCCAGATCACCGGCATACCACATCTGATCCAGCACCTTTTTATGCGGCGGGCGCGCCCACATCTCGCGGCTGGTGGCGCGGCTGTCAAAGGCATGGGTCGACAGCGGCCCTTCGGCCTCGATCCGGGCGCGAATGGCGCGGATTTCATCCCTTGCAAGGCCCGAGCGATACCACGCGCCATTGGCCGCCTTTTGCCCAAGGCGGTGAAACTGTTGCTGCCAATGGGGCAGAAATTCCATCGGGATAAGCGAGGCATCATGGGTGAAATGTTCAAACAACAGCCGCTTTTGCCCCAAAAGAGGCCAAAGCATCGCCTCGCGATAGCGCGGGGCGCGGCTCCATAAAATGTGATGATGCGCACGGGTCACATTGCGGATCGTGTCGATCTGAACAAAGCCAAGTGCGCGGATCATCGCCGCCACATCCGGCAGCCCCGCAAGCGGCGCCGCGCCAAGCCCGTTGACCGCAAGCCAAAGCCGACGCGCCGCGCGATTGGAGATCTCAAGCGCGCTCATGCCCGCGCAAATCCGTGACCTGACGACCTTGGCATTGCGCTTTGTCCTTTTGCTATCTAAATCGCTGTGAAATCAATATACTGAATAACAACAGAACAGTAGATTTCACCACTCGCAATTGCTAGCCTCTGCCGCATTGCAGAAACAAGCCGGACAAGATCATGAGCGCAACTGCCCGAAAAACCGCCCCGATGCCCGAAGATATCCGGGCGATGAAAGGCGGCACCCCGATCGTCAGCCTGACCGCCTATACCACGCCGATGGCCCAGATGATGGATGCGCATTGCGATTTCGTGCTGGTCGGCGACAGCGTCGGCATGGTGCTGCATGGCTTGCCCTCGACGCTTGGCGTGACGATGGAGATGATGATCCTGCACGGCAAGGCGGTGGCGCGCGGCCTGAGAAGTGCGATGATGGTCGTGGATATGCCGTTCGGCTCTTACGAGGAATCGCCGCAACAGGCCTTTGCGAATGCCGCCCTTCTGATGGCCGAAACCGGCGCCGGCGCGATCAAGCTTGAGGGCGGGCGTCACATGGCCGAAACCATCGGCTTTCTGGTGGCGCGCGGCGTGCCGGTGATGGCGCATATCGGCCTGACACCGCAATCGATCAACACCCTTGGCGGGTACAAGGTTCAGGGCCGCGGGGCCGCCGCCGAGGCGCTTCTGGCCGATGCGCGCGCGGTAAGTGACGCGGGCGCCTTTTCCGTCGTACTTGAAAAAGTCCCTGCCGGCCTCGCCGATCAGATCACCGCAGAGATCGCCATTCCGACCATCGGCATCGGCGCATCCGCGGCCTGCGACGGACAGATCCTGGTGGTCGATGACATGCTCGGCCTGTTCACCGCATTCAAGCCGAAATTCGTCAAACGCTACGCCGCCCTTGGCACCGGTGGCGAGGCGGCGATTGCCACTTATGCCGAAGAGGTGCGCGCGCGCGCCTTCCCCGGCCCGGAACATGTTTTTGCAGACAAGGCCCCGACCTGATGCCAGCCCCCATTCTGCGCCGACTTGACGTGCTGCGCGACACCACCCTGCCCTGGCGCCTTGCCGGTGAGACAATCGGCGTCGTGCCCACGATGGGCGCGCTGCATGACGGGCACCTGTCGCTGGTTGACGCGGCCAAGGCGGTTTGTGACCGGGTGATCGTGACGATCTTCGTCAACCCGATGCAGTTCAACAATCCCGAAGACCTTGAAAACTATCCCCGCACCGAACATGATGACGCGCGCAAGCTTGAACGCTTTGACATCGACGCGCTTTACGTCCCCGACGGGGCGCAAATGTACCCCGATGGCTTTGCCAGCAAGGTCACGGTTTCTGGGCTGACCGATGTGCTCTGTGGTGCGCATCGACCGGGGCATTTTGACGGGGTCGCCACGGTGGTGGCCAAGCTGTTCCTGCAAACCTCGGCCAGCGATGCCTTCTTTGGCGAGAAGGATTTTCAGCAACTTCAGATCGTGCGCCGCATGGCACGCGATCTCGACATTCCCACCACGGTTCACGGCTGTCCCACCATCCGAGAGATTGACGGGCTGGCAATGTCATCGCGCAACCTGTTGCTGTCGGACCGCGCCCGCGTCACCGCCCCGCGCCTGCACGAGGAAATGGAAACCATGACCGCGGCGATCCTCGCCGGAGCGGCCTATGCCCCCCTGCAAGAAACGGCGATCAAACGCCTGGAACTGGCGGGCTTCACCAAGGTCGAATACCTCGAAATGCGCGCCAATGACGACCTCAGCCTCTTGACCGAACCAACCCGCCCCGCGCGCCTTTTGGCGGCCGCCTGGCTTGCCGGGGTGCGCCTGATAGACAATATCGCGGTCGAGGCCTGAGCCCCTGACTTTCATCTTTCCATAAATACTCCCACCGGAGGTGGATGGACCGGTATCCTTTTGAAATCATGGCGTTGGGTTTTTCCAACTCCGGTGTGTCGCACATATGTGTCGCACATCGGGTCTGATGACCATAGCCCCGAGACAATGGCAAAGCTGCGGCTCGTCACCGCGAAACTGTTTATCTTGATCACCGGTATCGACGATCGGGGGATCGAAATGTTCGGTGCCGGGCAGGACATGGCTGTAATCGGCAAAAGACGCCGAAACTTTGACGCTTGGTTTGCCCCAAGCTCTCATTGAGGCAATCAATGACAGAGGTCGCGTCGAGCCTGACCTTCCCACACGTCCCGAAATGATCCGTCGTGCCCATGTTGAATGGCCAGAGATGACAAGCGCCAAGGATGCCCGATTGGAACAGTTCCTCAGGTGCCGAGATAGGGGTGGTCAATGCTCTCGCGCATCAAGGCAGACTAGCAAGAGAGGTGTCCCAAACGGACAGGAAATCTTGTTTCTTCAGAGCATCGAGAAACGTCAACAATGCTGGCGTCAACTTGATCGGAAGGAAGGTGCTGCGTTTTTCCCGGGTCAGGCGTTCGATTTTGGTGTCAATTGCGCCTTCAAGCCTGATTGGAATGAGCGGCGTTCTCTGCGCAATGGCGTGTTGCCCCCTGTCCGAAAGCAGGAAGGTGACGAACCCGGCCGCAAGCACGGGATTTCTGGCGCTGGCCGGGACAAATGCCGTGCGCGTCATGACGAGATTGTAATCCTCAAAGAAATGCAGCCCGACATGCGGAATACCCTCTGCCAGAGTGCTTGCATAAGATCCGATCGTATTCACTGCAAACGCAAGATCGCCTTGCGCCACGGCTTCAACCATCTTTGACGTGCAGCAGTAAGTGCGCAGGCCCGCGCGACCCAGAACCTCGATCAGACGCTGGGACTGTGGCCCCTGCAGACTGTCCTGGGAGGCATAGAGATAGCCCACACCCGACTGCCGCAGATCATAGCTGCCGATGCGCCCCCTCAGTCGCGTTTCATTGTTGCGCACAAAGGTCGCGAGGTCACGGTGGTTGGCGGAGAGTTCATCGGCCGAGATCGCCCGCCGGTCATAGACAACTGCGGTCGGCTCAAAGGTAAAACCGAAAAGCTCGGAGCGCCAGACGGCCCAGTCTGGCGGTCTGACGTCAACCGGGACGAAAACATGTTGGGCAAGGCCCCGGTTCACCAAATCCACTTGCAGATCCATCGCCGAGGAAATCACGACATCGGGCATATCATCGGGGTCGCTTTCCAATATCCGGTGGTAGAGGTCGATGGTCTGGAATTCGACATACTCGACCTCGGTTCCCGGTGCCGAGTCGATGAAGGCGTCGATGAGCGGCTGCATGGCGACGGTATCGGTCGCACTGTAGATACGCAGCGTCTGCGCCTGCGCCTTTGATCCGGCGACCCCCAGACCTAGGATCAGCAGGAACGACGCCATAAGGCGTTTGAAGATCATCGTGACGTTCAACCCGCCAAGCGATGACCGCCGAAGGAGCAGCTCCGCGTCATGGCCCTCGGCCACGGCCTTGACGATCGACAGGCCCAGCCCCGAGCCTTTGGTTTTGTCAGACAGGGATGTGAAACGTTCGGTGGCCTGCATCATGTCGGATTCGGCAATGCCCGGTCCTGCGTCATCGACGCTAAGCCGCAGCTTTTCGTCGGCCTCATCAAGGGTGATGGTGACGGTATTGTTGGGGGGGCCATGACGGACCGCATTCTCGATCAGATTGCGCAGCGCCTCGCGAATCGACAATTCGTCTGCCTGGATCAAATCACGGCCGGGCGTGATCCCTTCGTCGTCAAGAGACAGCGCAATCTTGCGCATCCGGCTGTCCCTGAGGCTTTCTGCGAGGGTATCGCGGACCAGAGATTTCAGCGCCACCGGGTGCATGCTGGCGTGATCCGACCGGTGGATCACCATTGCATTCGCCAGCAGTTGATTGGTCAGCCGCACTGTCCGGTCGGCCTGTCTCTCTGCTCTTTCGACCCGCGCACGCATGCCATCGAAATCCTGCGCGTCGACAGCGAGGGCCAGGTGGCCTTGCACCGCCGAAAGCGAGGTGCGGGTCTGGTGCGCGACGTCGGCGATAAAGGTTTCGGTCAAAGTGCGGCTTTGATCGAGCCGGGTAATGAAACCGTTGATCGCATCGAAAAGCCCGCGAATTTCGCGCGGCGGCGCGCCTTTGACCGGTGACAGATCATTCGGCGCGCGCAATCTCAGGTCTCCTGCGATCTGCCGAAGCGGGGACAGCGATGTGCGGATTGCGACCCACACAAAACCAAGCCCGATCAGGGACAACGCACCCAAGCCGCTCAGGCCGCTGAGGAAGAAGGACCACTGTTGCGAGGCGCGCTGCTCGACAGTCTGCCCAACCTGCACGGCCACCCACTCTGCCCCCGTCGGAGCATTCAGGCGCCTGCCCTGAAGGACAAAGCGGAACGCCGCGCCCCGATAGTCTGAATCGTAGAACGCAGGTTCGGCTGCCAATTCTCCATTCGTCGGAAAAGGCAGATCCTCGCTGCCGGTGATTTCTGCCTTCCCGGGGACGAACACCCGGTATTGCACCCGGTCGACCGGGTTCAGCGACAGAATTTCCAGCGCGGAATATGGCATGTCGACCGTCGCCCCGTCTGGCCCGACCGACACCCGTTCCAAGATCGACAGAGCCGCCCCGGCGAGCAGCAGGTCGTGAGTCCGGTTCGCAGCCGAGCGGGCATAGGTCCAGAGCAGGAGCGAAATCAGGATCAGCAGAACCGCAAAACCCGCGGCCATGCTCAACAGCAGTCGCCGTTGCAGCGAGTGGCGGGGAAGGTCAGTCATCGTCGGACACATAGGCCATGTAGCCAAGCCCCCGCGCTGTCTTGATCACCAGATGGGTGCCCTCCAGCTTTTTGCGCAGACGGGTCACAAGCTGTTCCACGGCATTCATGCTGGGCGTCTCTTCAAAGGTATAAAGACGGTCGGCGACCTCTTCCTTGGTCAACATGCGGCCAAGGTTGTCGATCATGATTTCCAGCAATTGCACTTCTCGCGCACGCAGTTGTGCATCCTGACCGTGAATCGTCGCGCGTTTGGCCGCCCGGTCGAAGTTCAGCGCGCCAACCGTAAAAACGTTGCTGGCACTGCCTGAACGTCGCCGCGCAAGAACGCGGCATCGGGCGGACAGCTCGCGAAAATCGACTGGTTTGATCATATAGTCATCCGCACCGGCATCCAGACCAAGCACGCGGTCGTCAATTTGGCTGCGCGCAGTCAGGATGATGACGGGCGTCTGGTCTGACCGTGCCCGGAGCGAGCGCAGCACGTCATAGCCGTTGCGCCCAGGCAGGTTCACGTCAAGCAACACGATATCGAAAGTGACGTGACGCAGCAGCTCATTTGCTTCGTTGCCGTCACCTTCCCGGTCAACCGAATGCCCCTCTGCCCGAAGCCGATCAACGATCGTCTCGGCAAGTTCGTCATTGTCTTCAACCAGTAAAATCCGCATTGCCTATGGATATCAGAGCAGCAATGCGCCGGGAAGGTAAAGAAAGCGGTCTGCGGCCTGCGTCAGCGTCCGGTCAGGTTGGAGTCAGGATTGGATCAGAAAGCCTCTCTATAGATGTCGGACCCCGGGGCAACCCGGAGACATCGTTCAGGGAGGAACATCAAATGAGTTTCACACGCTTTGGCGCGGCCATCATCGTCGCCGTCGGTTTCGCGGCATCCGCATCCGCACAGGTCCAGATCAAAAGTCCGGAATGCGTGGCCCCCGCGAACCCCGGTGGCGGCTTTGACCTGACCTGCCGGATCGCGCAGACCGGCCTCGACCCGCATATCGATGCGCCGGTTCAGGTCACCTTCATGCCCGGCGGGATTGGCGCTGTGGCCTATAGCCTGTTCAATTCGACCCGCACCGATGACGGTTCGGCCATCGTCGCCTTCTCGACGGGATCGCTTTTGAATATCGTCACCGGCAAATACGGTGCTTTCACCGAAAAAGACGTTCGCTGGGTGGGCACTGCCGGTGCGGACTTCGGGGCGGTGGTTGTCCGGGCGGACAGCGCCTACAGCGATCTGTCGCAGCTCATGACTGATTTCTCGGCCGACCCGGCATCGGTTGTTGTCGGCGCTGGCGGTTCCGTCGGCTCGCAGGACTGGATGAAAGCTGCGCTTTTGCTGCGCGAAGCCGGGTCCAAGCCGATGGACATGCGCTATGTCGCGTTCGATGGCGGCGGCGATGCAATCGCGGCCTTGCTAGGCGGCTCGATCGAGGTCTACATGGGTGACGTGGGTGAAATGGTGCCGCATATCGAATCCGGCCAAATGCGCATGCTCGCCGTGATGTCACCCGAGCGGCTGGAGGCACCCTTTGCTGAAATCCCGACTGCGATGGAACAGGGCTTTGACGTCGAATGGACCATCCTGCGCGGCTTTTACATGGGTGGCAACGTCTCTGACGAGGCCTATGGGGCCTGGGTCGAGGCCTTCGAGGCCGCCTATGACACCGACGAATTCGCCGCAATCCAGAAAGAACGGGGGCTGCTGCCTCTGAACCTTGCCGGTGACGCACTTCAGACGTCCATCGAAGAGCGGGTCGAGAACCTGCGCGCCATCGCCAAAGAGGCCGGCCTGATCAACTGATCGCACGTCGCTCGCGCGGCCCGCACCGTCAGACGGTGTGGGCCAGCATTTGATGCCTCACCCCAAGACTATGAGGAGACAAAAATGGTCGACCGAATTTTTGCCGGGGTCCTGATGATCGTAACGCTTGCCTATGCAGTCATAGCGTTCACCGCCATCAGCGCGCCCTTCCAGTATGACCCGCTTGGCCCGGAAAGCTGGCCGCGCATCCTGTCCCTTGTCGCGATTGCCTGTCTGCTCGTGATCTTGTGGAAACCCGAAGCCATTGAAATGGGCCTTGCCCACCAGACATGGTTCCGCCTCGGGGCCACGGTGATCATGCTGATCGCCTATTCCGAGCTTTACGAACCACTGGGTTTCATCCTCGCCACAATCCTGTTTGGCACCGCACTCTGCGCGATGCTGGGGGCAGGCATATGGCGCTCGGCCGTCTTCGGCGTCTCGACCGGGGTGCTGGGTTACCTGCTCTGTGCAACGTTGCTCGATCTCAACCTGCCCGAAGGTGAGCTTTACGAAGCGATTGTCGAAACCTTTGAAAAGGAAAATTCCTGATGGAAACCGTTCTGACGGGCCTCGCCACTGGTTTTGGCGTGGCGCTCGATCCTTTCAACCTTTTTCTTGTCCTCGCGGGCTGTTTTGCCGGCACCCTGATCGGCGCGCTGCCGGGATTGGGTCCGATCAACGGCGTGGCCATTCTGCTGCCTATTGCCTACGGGCTGGGTTTTGGCCCTGAATCGGCGCTTATCCTGCTTGCCGGCATCTACTACGGTGCTGAATACGGCGGGCGGATCTCTTCGATCCTGCTGAACGTGCCGGGGGACGCGGGCGCGGTGATGACCACGCTCGACGGCAACCCGATGGCCCGCGCCGGGCAAGCGGGGCGCGCCCTGTCGCTATCGGCCATTGCGTCCTTCATCGGCGGCACCTTTGCGGTGATCCTGATGTCGCTCTTCGCGCCGGCGCTGGCCTCCTTTGCGGTTACATTTTCGCCCGCCGACTATGTGGCGCTCATGGTCTTTGCCTTCGCCTCGCTGGCCTCGCTGGTCGGCAAGAGCACGGTAAAGACGTTGCTGGGCGCCACGATCGGCCTGATGCTGGCGACCATAGGCATTGACGCCAACACCGGCGTTCCACGCTTTACATTCGGCCTTCCGGATATCCTTGCGGGCATCGACTTCCTGATCGTGGTGGTGGGGCTGTTCGGCATGGCCGAACTTCTGACGCTTGTCGAACATCAGGTCTCGGGCAAACTCAAAGCCTTGCCGGTGGACAAGAGCTTTGTGAGCATTGCCGATCTGGCGAAATGTAAATGGACTATCGTTCGGGCCTCTGTCATCGGCTTTTTCATCGGCATCCTGCCCGGCACTGGTGCCTCGGTGGCCTCTGCGGTCGCTTACGGAACCGAGAAACGTATCTCCGACAAGGACAAGACCTTTGGCACCGGCGATGTGCGCGGGTTGGCGGCGCCCGAAGCGGCCAATAACGCGGCCGCCGGTGGCGCGATGGTGCCGATGCTGACGCTCGGCATTCCGGGGTCCGGCACGACGGCTATCCTGCTCGGGGCCCTGTTGATGTTCAACATTCAGCCCGGCCCGATGATGTTCGTGCAGCGCCCCGAAGTGGCATGGGGGCTGATCGCCTCGATGTATATCGGCAATGCTGCACTGCTGGTCATCAACCTGCCGCTGGTTGGGCTCTTTGCACGGATGTTGACGATCCCGCAGCACTACCTGACGCCGCTGATCGCAATTCTCGCCTTCATCGGGATCTACACCATTGTCGGCAACTCCTTTGATCTGCTGATGATCACCGGGCTCGGCGTGTTCGGCTGGTTCCTGCGCAAGCTCGATTTCTCGCTGGCGCCGGTCATCCTCGGCTTTGTGCTCGGCAGTTTGTTCGAGAACAATCTGCGCCGTGCGCTCTCAATCTCGGGCGGGGATTGGTCGATCCTGATCGCGGACTACAAAAGCATCGTCCTCTATGTTCTGGCGATTCTGGTTGTGGTTGCCCCGATCTGGCTGGCGCGACGCGCCCGCGCGATGCAAGGCAATGCCACGTCGGAAACACTCTGACGCAATGTCGCCGGATCCGAGACCATACCTGGCAACGGTTGTGACAGGACTTGCAGGGGCGGCTTTGGCCACCCTTGCAGGCATACCGGCGGGGGCCCTGATCGGCAGCACCCTTGCCGTGGCCGGTGTTTCCGCCCTTGGCGTAAAGGTCGGGTTGCCCAATGGGTTGCGCG
>JAVVFB010000006.1:0-35635 GCA_032251095.1 Roseovarius sp.
CTTCACGGTGGGCCTGGCGATGTTCGGCGCGATCGCCGTCATGGCCCTGGCGCCCTGGCTTGACACATCCTCGGTTCGTTCCGGCCGCTATCGCCCGATGTTCAAGTGGTGGTTCTGGCTGTTGGCCATCGACTTTGTCGTCCTGATGTGGGTCGGCGCGATGCCGGCGGAACCGCCCTATTCGACGATCTCGCTGATCGCGTCCGCCTATTGGTTCGCCTACTTCCTTGTGATCCTGCCGCTTCTGGGTGTGATCGAGAAACCCGAGGCTCAGCCTGCCACCATCGAGGACGATTTCGATGCGCATTATGGCAAAGCTGAAACGCCCGCTGAATAAGAAAGGACACAGGACAATGTTCAAGAAAACAGGCATTGCAGCGCTGACTGCCCTGACCCTTTCCGCCGGTGGCGCATGGGCCGCAGGTGCCCAAGCGCATGTCGAGGATATCGCGTTCTCGTTCGAGGGGCCGTTTGGCAAATTCGACCAGAACCAGCTTCAGCGTGGCCTCAAGATATATACCGAGGTCTGTTCGGCCTGCCACGGGCTGCAATATGTCCCGCTGCGCACGCTTGGCGATGAGGGCGGCCCGCATCTTCCCGAAGATCAGGTGCGCGCCTATTCCGCGCAGTTCGAAGTGTTCGACAAGGAGCTGGACGACACCCGCCCGGCAATCCCGGCCGATCATTTCCCCGGCTCGGCGCTTGAGACCGCGCCGGACCTGTCGCTTATGGCCAAGAAACGTGCGGGCTTTCACGGCCCCTACGGCTCTGGTCTGAGCCAGCTGTTCAACGGCATGGGTGGCCCCGAGTACATCTATTCGCTGATGACCGGATACCACGACGCGCCCGACTGTGCGCCCGAGGATTTTCCCGGCAGCTATAACGCGGCCTTTACCGCCGGCGGTTTCCCCGACTCCTGCAGGGACGATCATGGTGGCCACACCGTTCCCGGTAGCTGGATCGCCATGGGGCAGCCGCTTTGGGGTGACGACGTTGAATTCGACGACGGCACCGAGGCCACGCTTGAGCAGTCGGCGGAAGATGTCGCCGCCTTCCTGATGTGGACCGCCGAACCCAAGATGATGGCGCGCCAGCATGCCGGTCTTGTCGGGGTTATCTTCCTGACGCTTCTGTCGGTGCTGCTCTATCTCACGAACAAGCGGATCTGGGCGCCGATCAAGGGCAAGAAAACCCGCTGATTTCGCGTCTGGCGATACGATATAAAGGCCCCGCAGGTTTCGCCTGCGGGGCTTTTTCGTCTGCCAGGCTTGATTTTCGGGGGGCCACCTACAAGATTACAAGTCTGAAACGAAGGAAATGACATGCGCCTCAATGCCGACTTTTCAAAGCGGGTCGTGATTCGCCCGGATGATTATGACTGGGTGAAATCCCCGGCGGTGGGGGTCGAGCGGATGATGCTAGACCGGATCGGTGATGAAGTGGCCCGCGCCACCACCATCGTGCGTTTTGCGCCCGAATCCTATTTCGATGCCCATACCCATGGCGGCGGCGAAGAGTTTTTCGTGCTTGAGGGGGTATTTTCCGATGAAACCGGCGATTATCCGGCGGGCACCTATGTGCGCAATCCTATCGGCACAAGCCATAAGCCGCATACCAAAGAGGGCTGTACCATCCTTGTAAAGCTGCATCAGTTTGCGGCCTCGGATACCGAGCAGTTTCACATCGACACGACGAGTGCCGAGTTTGCGCCGGGCAACAGCGAGGGCATTTCGGTCCTGCCGCTGCACAGCGCCGTGAATGAAAAGGTCTGCCTTGTGCGCTTTGCCCCCGGTGCGCGGGCGATACCGCATTCGCACAAGGGCGGCGAGGAAATCTTTGTGCTTGATGGCACCCTTGCCGACGAGCACGGCACCTATCCGGCGGGCACATGGCTGCGCAGCCCTGATATGTCTGAGCACGTGCCGTTTTCCGAAGCGGGCTGTCTTATCTACATGAAAACCGGGCATTTACCCAAGGCAGCGGCCTAGCGCGGCAGCGGATTGAGGGCCTTGTTGTATGCGTACCAATCGGTGATTTCGGGGTAATACATCTGCCGCCAGCGGCGCACGCGCGGGTTCATCACCCGCCGCCAAATCGGCGGCACCATCGCCGCGACGGTCATCACCGGATAGCCATAGGGCAATTGCGGTGCATCCTCCTCTGTGTAGGTCTGCAACAGGGGAAAGCGACGGTCGGGCTTGTAGTGATGATCCGAGTGGCGTTGCAGGTTGATCAGCAACCAGTTTGAGGCTTTTTGCGCCGCGTTCCAACTGTGATGCGGTTTGACATGCTCGTATTTGCCATCCCCAAGATGTTTGCGGGTCAGGCCGTAATGCTCGACGTAATTGACCAGCTCAAGCTGCCAGATCGCAACAAAGGCCTGCCAGACAAACAGCGCAAGACCGATCCAGCCGCCGATCAGCACCGCAAGAAGCATCATGAACCCCTGCAACGCCCAGTATTTGAAGAACGGGTTTTTAAGGTCGAACCAAGGCTTGTCGCGCCGCGCCAGCATCGCCTTTTCGGCCTTGAAGGCCGAGATGAAACTCGACCGCAGAACACGCGGAAAGAACCGATGAAACCCCTCGTTATAACGCGCGGTCACCGGATCACGCGGCGTGCCGACATAGCGGTGATGCACCAGCAAATGCTCGGATCGGAAATGCGAATACAGCACCATCGCCAAAAGGGCATCGCCCATGAACCGCTCGCCCCTGTCTTTTTGGTGCATCAATTCGTGGCTGTAATTGATGCCAACGGTGCCGGTGATCACGCCGACACCAAAGAACAACACAATCGTTTCCAGAACTGAGAGATGCGCATCGCCCGGCCCGGTCACATACCAGATCATCCAGTACAACAGCACAAACTGCACCGGCGCCCAAATCAGGGTGATCGCCTTGTACCAGCTTAGCTGATCTTCGCGGGTTTCAAGATCGGCATTCTCAAGGTTAAGCCCGAGAAACGCATCGAGAACGGAAAAGAAATACCACGTGATCAACGGCAATAGGATCACCGTCCAGCCGCCGTAAACGGCCCCGATCAACGCAATCGGGACCAGCAAGAGAGACATCGCAAAGGGCAGGGCGCGGTGAACCTTGGAAACTTGGGCGGCGGGGACCATGACATGCTCCGATACGGGGGGGATTGCGGATAGGTTACGCCCTATCTGTCAGTGTGCCTTGCGCGAGGTCAAATACCTTTCGCATCACGGTCGGAAGGTCGCTGCGTCGAAACGCATGTTTGGGCATGAAATCCCCAACCGCAGGCGCGGTCGCGTCATCGACATGCGCCACCGCGACGCGCAGGCGCAAATGGAAATGGGTAAAGGTGTGGCGCGCCTCTTCGTCAAGCATCCGCCATGGGGCCTCAATCGGCGGGGCCGGGGTGGGGGCGTCATTCCAATCGCTTCCGGGCCAGCCAAGCATGCCGCCCAAAAGCCCCTTTTCGGGGCGCCGTTCCAACAACAGCGCGCCATCGCTGCGCCGCGCCACATAGGCGATGCCAAGCCGGGTCGGCTTTTGCTTTTTGGCCAGTTTCCTTGGCAACCCGGCCTGTGTGCCCGCCGCGCGCGCCGCACAGGCGCGCATCCACGGGCAAATCCCGCAGGCCGGGGATTTAGGTGTACAGATTGTCGCGCCAAGATCCATCACCGCCTGCGCATAATCGCCCGCGCGCGCCTTTGGCGTAAGGGCGGCGGCGGCGGCGGTCAGCTCTGGCTTGGCGGTGGGCAGGGGCGTGTGAATGTCGTGCACCCGCGCCATCACCCGTTCGACATTGCCATCGACCACTACTTCGGGCCGGTCATAGGCAATCGCCGAAATCGCCGCCGCCGTATAGGGCCCGATACCGGGCAGGCCAAGCAGGCCCTCGCGGGTGGCCGGAAAGACGCCACCGTGATCGGCCACAACGGCGCGGGCGCATTTCAACAGGTTGCGCGCGCGCGCATAATAGCCAAGCCCGGCCCATTCGCCCATCACATCGCCGTCACTTGCGGCGGCAAGGTCGGCCACGCTGGGCCAAAGCGCGGTGAAACGCTCAAAATAGGTGCGCACCGCCGCGACGGTGGTTTGCTGCAACATCACCTCGGAAAGCCAGATCCGATAGGGATCGGGGACAACGCCGCTGGCCCGCGCGCCGGGTGCCACACGCCACGGCAAATCGCGCGCATTGGCGTCATACCAGTCCAGCAAGTCCAGCGGATCGGCGGTGTCACGCATGTTTTATCCTTGCCAAGGGTTTGGGGCTGGTATGCCCCGTTACATGCCCTAAAATAGACCATCTGAACAGGAGTCCAGCCATGGCCAGCCACAAGGCGAAATCTTCGGGGTTCAAACGCACCTCGTCGCTTCTTCAGCACAGCATTCGGCGTGCCTCGGAGACGCGTGGCTTTGCGCAATCGCGGCTTCTGACCCATTGGGCCGAGATTGCCGGCGAAGATATCGCCGCCATCGCCCGACCCGTCGAGATATCCTATGGTCGTCAGGGGATGGGTGCGACACTGACTGTTCTGACCACCGGCGCACAGGCGCCGATGCTTGAGATGCAAAAAGAAAAGCTGCGCACCAAGGTCAATGCGGTCTATGGCTATAACGCCATTTCCCGGCTGCGCATCACCCAGACCGCGCCGACCGGATTTGCCGAGGGTCAGGTCGACTTTACCCACCGCCCCAAGGCCAAAACCGGCCCCCAACATGCCCCCGAAACGCAAGCGGTCGCAGCCGAGCTTACCGCCCCCGTGGGGGACGATGGTTTGCGCCAGGCGCTGGAATCTCTGGGGCGAAACGTTATATCAAAATCGAAACGCTGAACTGCAAAGGTGAGATGATGAATAAACTGATTGCAATCGGGGCTGTTGGCCTTGCCGTCGCCACGGGCGCGGCCTTTTGGGGCAGCACCGGAAGCGCGCCCAAAGCCGACCTGCCGCTTGGGGCCGTGTCGGCGCAAGAGGCGGCGGATGTCGATACCTCGGGCATCGTCGAAATGACGCTTGGCGCCGCGACCTCGAAGGTGACGATCGTCGAATACGCGTCCTTCACTTGTCCGCATTGCGCGAACTTTCACAAGGGCCCGTTCAAGGAGTTGAAGGCCGAATATCTGGATACCGACAAGGTGACCTTCATCTACCGCGATGTTTTTTTTGACCGTTTTGGCCTGTGGGCCTCGATGGTGGCGCGCTGTGCCGGGCCGGACAAGTTCTTTGGCATTTCCGACATGATCTATACCCAACAGCGCGAATGGACCGATGGCGAGCCGACCAAAATCGCCGATAACCTGCGCCGCATCGGCAAGATTGCCGGGATCGCTCCAGAGCGGGTCGAGGCCTGCCTGAACGACGCCGACAAGGCCAAGGCGCTTGTCGCCTGGTATCAGGAACACGCCGCCGCCGATGACGTGACATCGACCCCGACGCTGGTGATCAATGGCAAGAAATACAGCAACATGAACTACGCCGATCTCAAGGCGATCATTGAAGAAAAGCTGGCCGAGTAACCGGCCGCAAGCGTGTCGGGTCAATCCAGCCCGACACGCGCAAGCGCCGCATCAAACGGTGCCCAATCCTCGACAATCAAACGCACCGGCAGGGTAAGAACCTTGCGCCGGAAATCGGGCGGCAAGCGCACCGCATCCTTTTCCGTGGTCACAAGCTGTGCGCCAAGAACGCTCGCCTCATGCTCTAGCCGCGTGATAAGGGCCGGGGTGAGCGGCTGATGATCCTCAAGCGCCTCACAGCGCGCCAGTGTCGCGCCAAGGCCGCGCAGGGTGGCGAAGAACTTGCCCGGATGCCCAATGCCGGCAAAGGCCAGCAATCTGGCCCCCTTCCAATCCATCCCGGTCTTGAGCGGCTCTAGCTGTCCCTTCAGGTGCGGCACTGTGATCTGGCTGCCCCAGTCAGCGGCGAATTTTTCCTGTGCACTCTGCGGCCCGATGGACAGCAACAGATCAGCGCGCGCCATGCCCGCCTTGACCGGCTCGCGCAGCGGTCCGGCGGGGATACAACGGGCGTTGCCAAAGCCCTTGACCGCATCGACCACGATAATCGAGATGTCCTTGATCAGGTCGGGGTTCTGAAACCCGTCATCCATCACGATGCAATCAATCGGGTCGTCTTGTTCCTCGGCGGCGGCCAACAGTGCGCGCCCGCCTGCGGCGCGGTCCTGCGCGATCCAGGTCGGGCCAAAGGCCGCCGCCAAGAGCGGCTCATCGCCAACATCGGCGGCGGTGTGGCTGCGTGGCTCTACCTGGATGGGGCCGCTCAGGGCCCCGCCATGGCCGCGCGACAGGATCGCGGGCTCTTTGCCCATGGCCTGAAGATAGGAGACCACCGCCAGAACGGTCGGGGTCTTGCCCGTGCCGCCCGCATTTATATTGCCGACGCAGATCACCGGCACCGGCGCGCGCCAGCCTTCGCCCTCGGCCAGCCTCCGGGCGGTGCCACGCGCGTAAAGCGCGCCAAGCGGCGTCAAAAGGCGCGCCTTGAGGCCCGGCCGTTTCGGGGGGCGAAACCAGAATGCGGGCGTTTTCATCGCTTTGCCTCCACCAGGTCAAGCTGGTCCAACACCATATCAAGGATATTGTCGGTCACCGCCGCCCCCTTTGAGGCCACATCCCAGGCCGCATGCGCCATGGCGGCGGCCTGATCGGGGGCAATCAACCGCTGAAGCGCGGCGCCAAGCGTGCCGGTATCACGCACGATCCGTGCGGCGCCCGCTTCGGCATAACGCGAATACCGGTTGAGATAGCGCCCGACATTCGGCCCATAGAGAATGGCCGAGCCATGCGCCGCGGGTTCATTGGGATCGCGGCCATATTGCCCCGAGACCAGAGACGAGCCCATGAAGGTGATCGGCGCAAGGCGATACCAAAGCCCCATTTCGCCGCGCGTATCGGCGAGGATGATCTGGGTTGTTTCGGTCGGCAACTGGCCTTCGGACCAGACCACATAGCGCCAGCCCTCTGCGTCGAGCCTTTCGCGGATCGCAGGGCTATCGGCAAGATCATCAGGCACGATGATCAACAGGCTGCGATGCGCCAGGCGGCTGGTGTCGCGATGGGCGTTGAGCAGGGTTTCAAGCTCTGCCACCTGGATCATCGCACCGAGCCAGATCGGGCGGCTGCGCAACAGGCCTGCCAGCTCTTCACGTTCCGAATGGGTATAGGGCAGGGCCATGGTGCCCTCTTGAAAGGGGCCGGTGACGGTGATGATGCTATCGGGCGCACCGTAACGACGCAAAACCCGCGCGGTCGCTTCGGTACGGGCGAGAATGGTCACGAACCCCTTCAGGATGGCGCGTGGCATATCCGGGAACCAGCGCCAGGCGGGACGTTCAAGCAAAGGCTCATCGGCATCCACAAGGTAGCGCGGGATTTCAGCTTCATCAGCGCAGATGAGCAGCGCCGGTTTCAGATCGCCGCCCGTCCAGAGCACGATGTCAGGCCGCCAATGGCCGAGAAAGGCCTTGGCGGAGGGGATCGAATCTTCTGGCAGGGGTTGCCAGATCACCGGTCCGCGCGCCTTGAGCCGTTCAGGGGCCTTGCCTGCCGTGGTCAGAACCATGTGCGCGCCGGGGCGCTGTTGCGCCAGGCGCTCGGCCAGATGTACAAGCGTATCGGCGCGTGCCGCATCGACCGCATGCGCCCAGATCAGCGGCCCCTTGGGGCGGGCTGTGTCGGGCACGATGCCGGGATTGCCGGTGCGGCGGGCATAGGCGAGATACGCCGCAAGGCTGAGCGAGCGGCTCATCGCTGGTCAGTCCGGATTTTCGACGGCAACGCTCTTGGCCCTGTCACTGCGCGACGGGTTGGGCAATGTGCCGCCAAAGACCAGATGCAGGCGCTGTGTCATGGGTAGGGGTGTTCCTCAGGAATGCCTTGGCTGTGCGCAGGGTATTCTATTGCGCCGCGGGGTCAAGCGATGGCGCGCCTGTCACCGGGCAGGGTGCCGGGTTGACGCGACGGCGGACGCAGGGCAAGCACAGAGGCATCCTTGCAAAGGCCGTGCCCATGACCAAACCTTTCCTGATCCTGCAACTGCGCCCCGAGACCGAGGCCGCCGATGACGAATATGCCGCGATCCTGCGCAAGGGCCGACTTTTGGCGGAGCGCGCGCGTCGCATCCGGCTGGATCAAGAGGCCCTGCCGCCCGATCTGCGGCTGTCGGACTATGCCGGGGTGATCGTGGGCGGCGGGCCGGGCTGTGTCAGCGATGCCCCCGAAGATAAAACCCCGGTCGAGGCAAGGATCGAGGCGCAGGTGATGTCGCTCATGCCACAGATCACCGCAGAGGATTTTCCCTATCTCGGCTGTTGCTATGGCATTGGCATTCTGGGCAAGCATCTAAAGGGCGATGTCAGCAAGGCGGCTTATGGCGAGCCGGTCGGCACCGCCGATTGCAGCCTGACCGAGGCGGGGCGCGATGATCCGCTTCTGGCCGGGGTGCCGACCGCGTTTCAGGCCTTTGTCGGGCATAAGGAAGCGTTACAGGATCTGCCGCCGGGATGTGTTCACCTGGTGCGTGCGCCGTCCTGCCCCTTTCAGATGATCCGCCACGGTGCGCATGTCTATGCCACGCAGTTTCACCCAGAGGCCGACGGCGCAGGCTTTGAAACCCGGATCAATATCTATCGGCACAAGGGCTATTTTCCGCCCGAGACGGCGCAGGACCTTATCGCGATGTGCCGGGCGGCGGATGTCCATGCCCCCGAGCAGATCTTGCGCAACTTCGTCAGGCGCTATGGGGGATAGGGCGGGATTCGAGTATTTTTGCCAAGAAGAAGCAGGGGGCGGTGTATGGGCCGCCCCCGTTGATTTTATTCGGCGGCAACCTGTGATGTCGCGGCCTCGACCTTGACGGCAGAGAATTTGAACTCGGGGATCTTGCCATAGGGATCGACCGCCGAGTTGGTCAGGATATTTGCTGCGGCTTCGACATAGGCGAAGGGCAGGAACACCATGTCAGGCGAGACCGCGCGATCGGCGCGGGCCATGATCTGAATGGTGCCGCGTTTGGTGGTCAGTTGCACCATGCCGCCCGGCTCGACGCCAAGCTTGCGCAGGGTCGAGGGGTGCATCGAACAGTTGGCCTCGGGCTCGACCGCGTCGAGGACCGTGGAGCGGCGGGTCATCGAGCCGGTGTGCCAATGTTCGAGCTGGCGCCCGGTGGTCAGGATCATCGGGTAATCCTCATCCGGCACATCGTCGGGCGCAATCACGCTGGCGGGGGTAAAGCGCGCGCGGCCCTCGGGGCGCGGGAAACCGTCGCCGAACACCACCGCCTTGCCCGGTTCATCGGGGCCATGGCAGGGGTAGGTCACCGCGTTTTCACGTTCCAGCCGTTCCCAGGTGATGTTGTCGAGCGAGCGCATGTTCTGCTTCATTTCGGCGAAGACATCGGCGGGGGAATCGTAATCCCAGTTGAGGCCGATCCGCCTTGCAAGCGCGGTGGTGATCGCCCAATCCTCGCGCGCATCGCCGGGGGGCGGCATGGCCGGGCGGCCCATTTGCACCTGGCGGTTGGTGTTGGTCACGGTGCCGGATTTCTCGGCAAAGGCCGAGGCGGGCAGGATCACATCGGCATAGTTCGCCGTTTCGGTGAGGAAGATATCCTGCACAACGAGATGTTCGAGCTTGGCCAGAGCATCGCGGGCGTGTTCGACATCGGGGTCGGACATGGCCGGGTTTTCGCCGAGGATATACATGCCGCGGGTGTTGCCCGCATGCACGTCATCCATGATCTCGGTGACGGTCAGGCCCTTTTCGGCGCTGAAGTCGCCCGATTTCCAGACCTCGGTGAAGGCACGGCGCACGCCGTCATCCGTCACCGTCTGATAATCCGGCAGGAACATCGGCACGAGGCCGGCGTCGGATGCGCCCTGAACGTTGTTCTGACCGCGCAGCGGATGCAGCCCGGTGCCGGGGCGCCCGACCTGTCCGGTCATCAAGGCAAGGCTGATCAGGCAGCGGGAATTGTCGGTGCCGTGGATATGCTGGGAAATCCCCATGCCCCAGAAGATCATCGCGGATTTGGCGCCGGCAAAGGTACGGGCGACCTCACGCAGGGTCTGGGCCGGGATGCCGCAGATGCCTTCCATCTTTTCGGGCGAGAAATCGGCGAGGTGGGCCTTTTCGGCCTCCCAGTTCTCGGTATAGGCGTCGATATATTGCTGGTCATACAGCCCCTCTTCGACGATCACATGCATGATCGCGTTGAGCATCGACACATCCGCACCGGGGCGGAATTGCAACATATGCGTCGCGAACCGGCGCAGGCCGACGCCGCGCGGGTCCATCACGATCAACTTGCCGCCGCGCTTGGTGAACTGTTTGAAATAGGTCGCTGCGACGGGGTGGTTCTCGATCGGGTTACAGCCGATGGCGATCGCCACATCGGCGTTCTCGATCTCATTGAAGGTGGCGGTCACCGCGCCCGAGCCGACGTTTTCGATCAGCGCCGCGACCGAGGAAGCATGACAGAGCCGCGTACAGTGATCAACGTTATTGTGGCCAAATCCCTGGCGGATGAATTTCTGGAAAAGATAGGCTTCTTCGTTGGTGCATTTGGCCGAGCCAAAGCCCGCAACCGACTTGCCGCCATGGGTGTCCTTGAGCGCCTTGAGCTTGCCCGCCGCCAGATCAAGCGCCTCGTCCCACTCGGCCTCGCGGAAATATTCCTGCCAGTTCGAGGGGTCGACGTTCAGCCCCTTGGCGGGCGCATCGTCGCGGCGGATCAACGGTTTGGTCAGGCGGTGCGCGTGGTGGATGTAATCAAACCCAAAGCGCCCCTTGACGCAAAGGCGACCCTCATTGGCAGGCCCATTGAGGCCCTCGACATATTTGACGCGGCCGTCCTTGACCTTGAGGCTGATCTGGCAACCGACACCGCAGAACGGGCAGATGCTCTTGGTTTCACTGTCGAAATCGGCGCTGTCGCCCTGTTGCGCATCGTCAAGAACCGTGGCGGGCATCAGCGCGCCGGTCGGGCAGGCCTGAACGCATTCGCCACAGGCGACGCAGGTTGAGGCGCCCATCGGGTCGGCCATGTCAAAGGTCGGATAGGCGTCATGGCCACGCCCGGACATGCCGATCACATCGTTGACCTGAACCTCGCGGCAGGCGCGCACGCAAAGACCACAGGAAATGCAGGCATCAAGGTTGACGCGCATCGCAACATGGCTGTCATCCAAAAGCGGAATGCGGCCTTCTTCAAGCTTGGGAAAGCGGCTCTGGCTGACGCCGTTTGCATCGGCCATATCCCAGAGGTGGCTTGATTTGTCGCGGGCCTTTGCGCGCTCGGGCTGATCGGCGACAAGCATTTCGATGACCATCTTGCGGGCGCTTTCGGCGCGCGCGGAATTGGTGGTGACGACCATGCCATCGCGGGCCTCGCGGATGCAGGATGCGACAAGCGTGCGCTCGCCTTCGACCTCGACCATGCAGGCCCGACAGTTGCCATCCGGGCGATAGCCGGGGGCGGGTTTGTGGCACAGATGCGGAATGACCAGACCGCGGCCATTTGCAACCTCCCAGATGGTCAGGCCGGCCTCGGCCTCGACCTGATTGCCATCAAGGGTGAATGTGATCCTGTCAGACATGCGCGCGTCTCCTTTGTTGACGATGTTAGACCATGCGTTGTGAAAAGTGAGTCCGCTAATCCCGACACCTCACCGCATTTTTACGCCACCGCAGGACCAGAAGTTTCGTATCGGCGACGAAGCGCGCCCAGTGGTCCTTAGGTCGCAGGCCGCCGCGCAAATATTTCCTGGCGCACCTTTAACCCCGGCGTTCCCGGCGCTAACGTCGCGCGAAAGTGGGGCAGGGAAGGACGCGAACCTTGGCAGAGTTGATTTTGGTGCGGCACGGGCAGGCCAACAGCCATGCCACCAGCGAGGCCAGCTATGATCAGCTGTCCGCCCTCGGGCAACGTCAGGCGAAATGGCTTGGCGAGCATCTCGCCACCACCAATCCGCATTTTGACCAGGTTCTGACCGGAACCCTCAACCGTCAGGTGGAGACGGCGATTGCCATGGGCTATGGCATCACCACCCATGATCCGCGCCTGAACGAGCTTAGCTATTTCGCACTGGCCAAGGCGCTTGAGGTCGAACATGGCATTCCGGCCCCGCGACAGGCGGTCGAATTTGCCCGCTACCTGCCGCAGGTGATCGACCATTGGGCGCGCGGCGCGCTTAGCGATGTGCCCGAAACCTTTGAAGAGTTTGCGGGGCGGATCACCGCGGTGATCGGTGAATTGTGTGATCAGCATGGCCGCATCCTTATCGTGACCTCAGGCGGGGTGATCGGGATGGTGATGCGTCACGCGCTCGGGCTTGAGACGCCGGGCATGGCCAAGGTCATGCTTCAGGTCATGAACAGTTCGATGCACCGTTTGGAACATGTTCACGATATGCTCATGCTGGGGGCGTTCAACGCCACGCCGCATCTTGATACGCCGGACCGGGCCCATGCCCGCACCTTTATCTGACCCTTGTCTGACCCTGAAAGGACGCAGGATGAAACTTTACTATGCGCCGAAAACCATCGCGATTGCCGTGGCGATCACCCTTCACGAGGCCGGGATCGAATATGATCCGATCCGGCTTGATTTCCGCAACGCGGAGCAGACAAAGGCCGACTATCACAAGATCAACCCCAAGGGCCGGGTGCCCGCATTGGTGACCGACCGGGGCATTCTGACCGAGACCGGCGCCTTGCTTGATTACATCGCCGATCTGGCGCCCGAGGCCAAGCTGCGCCCCACCGATCCTTACGAGATCGCGCAGGTGCGGGCGGTGATGTATTACCTCGCCTCGACCATGCATGTAAACCACGCCCATGGCGCGCGCGGCACCCGTTGGGCCGATCAGGAAAGCTCGATCGAGGATATGAAGGCCAAGATGGTGCAGACCATGACCGACAGCGCCACCTTCATCGAAAACAACGTGCTGAGCGGGCCGTATATTCTGGGTGACGAAATCTGCATGGCCGATCCGTATCTTTTCATCGCCTGTAACTGGCTTGAGGGGGATGGCGTGAAGGTTGCCGATTTCCCGAAAATTCAGGCCTTCATGGCGGCGATGCGGGCGCGCCCATCGGTGGAACGCGCCGTCGGTCTTGGTATGCTTTAAGGGGGTCACATGACACATCTCTGGGTCAGGGCCGAACAGCGCCCCAATGAAGAACGCGTCGGCCTGACGCCCGAAGGGGCGGCGGCGCTGATTGCCAAGGGCATCAAGGTCACGGTCGAGCAAAGCCATGTGCGCGCGATCCCGATCGAGGGCTATCGCGCGGCGGGATGTGCGATCGCGCCCGAGAACAGCTGGCCGGATGCGCCCAATGACGCGATCATCTTTGGCCTCAAGGAATTGCCCGAGGATGGCACGCCCCTGCCGCATCGCCACATCATGTTCGGCCATGCCTTCAAGGGGCAGCATTCTGGCCGTCGACTGCTTGAGCGGTTCAAGGCCGGGGGCGGCACGCTTTATGATCTGGAATATCTTGTCGACGCGGATGGTCGCCGTGTGGCCGCCTTTGGCTATTGGGCGGGCTATGCCGGGGCGGCGGTGTCGCTTATGGCATGGGCGGCGGCCCGGGCGGGCACGACCTGTGCGCCGGTGGCGACCTTTGGCGGGCGCGATGCCTTGCTTGATGATCTGCGCGGGCGGCTTGATGGCGCGGGTAAACCGCGCCCAAGTGCCATCGTGATCGGCGCGCTTGGTCGGGTGGGCACCGGCGCGGCCGACCTTTGCGAGGCGCTCGGGGTGAGCACCACCAAATGGGACATGGCCGAGACCGCCACCGGGGGGCCGTTTCCGGAAATTCTTGACCATGACCTGTTCCTGAACTGTATCTTTGCGCGCCCCGGCACGCCGGTCTTCGTGCCGAAATCGGCGCTTGAGGCGCCGCGCCGCCTGTCGGTGATTGGCGATGTGGCCTGTGATCCCGATAGCGATTACAACCCGGTGCCGGTCTATGAGCGCGCCACCACATGGCAAGAACCGGTGGTGCGGGTGGCGCGCCATCCGGTGCTTGACGTTATGGCGATCGACAACCTGCCCTCGCTTTTGCCGGTCGAAGCCTCGCAGGATTACGCAGGACAGCTTTGGGCCTCGCTGGCGACGCTCGACCGGCTTGACGCCGGTGTCTGGGCGCGGGCACAGGCGGTGTTTGACGACAACATGAAGGGGATTTGAGGATGACTATTCATTGGTGCGGCACAGGTCTTTCGGCCATTCCCGGCCTGCGTCGTTTGATCGAGGCCGGGCATCCCGTGACGGTCTGGAACCGCTCGGTTGACAAGGCCGAGGCCGCTGTGGGCGATCTCACGCAGGCGATCAAGGCGTTTGATCGCGATGCTCTGGCGGGCGATCTCAAGGCTGGTGATCTGGTGGTGTCGATGCTGCCGGGGGATTGGCATGTGCCTTTGGCCGAGCTTTGCCTTGAAACGGGCGCGCATTTCGTCAGCTCGTCCTATATCGCGCCGGAAATGCGCGCGCTGGACGCGGCGGCGCGCGAAAAGGGGCTGAGTTTCGTCAACGAGATCGGGCTTGATCCGGGCATCGACCACCTGATGGCGCATCACCTTGTGGCGGAGTACCGCGCCTCGGAGGCCTATGATGTCGGCAATGACATTTCGTTCATTTCCTATTGCGGCGGCATCCCGAAACAGCCCAATCCGTTCCGCTATAAATTCAGCTGGTCGCCGCTTGGCGTGCTCAAGGCGCTGCGCTCGCCGTCGCGCTCGATCCGCGACTATAGCGAGTTGAACGTCGCGCGCCCCTGGGACGCGATCAGCAGCTATGGCGCGCCCTTGCCGACGCCTGAGACCTTCGAGGTTTACCCCAACCGCGATTCCCTGCCGTTCATCGAGGATTACCGGTTCGATCCGGCCTGGCGCGTCAAGGAATTCGTGCGCGGCACGCTGCGGCTGAACGGCTGGGCAGAGGCCTGGGGCGATGTCTTTGCCGAGATCGAAACGCTTGCGGGCCCCGAAGGCGACGCGCGTCTCAAAGAGATGTCGGATACCTTCTGGACCGAGAATGCCTATGACGAGGGCGAGCCGGACCGCGTTGTGATGTGTGTCGGGCTCAAGGCTGAAAAGGCGGGCGTACCGGTCTGGCATAAAACCTATGTGATGGATGCCTGGGGCGATGCGCGCGGCACCGCGATGGCGCGGCTGGTGTCGGTGCCGGTTTCGCTGGCGGTCGAGGCGGTGCTGAACCGTGAAATCCCCGCCGGGGTGCGCCCGGCGCCACACGACCCGAAACTGGTGAACCGCTTTCTGGCCGAAGTGGAACGCCTTGCGCAGCATTTGCAGGTGGTTGATCATCTCGCCTGAGACGTTTGCCGGCCACTCGTCAGCCCTTACAGGCCGCCTCGTTTCGGGGGCGGTCTGTAAGGGCAACGGCGATTAGCCGCCGCGGATAAGTTCGTCTTCATCATCCATTGCCGAGAGGCCAAGCGCCTCAAGCCCGTTTTCAAGGTGATCCGACAGATGCGGCGAGCCGAGCAGGTAATCGGCGGTCGGGGTTGTTGCCTCTTCAAAGGCGGTGAGCTTCGCCTCTTCCAGTTCCGAGGCATCAAAGCTGTCGCGGCCGATCCACATGACCGCGACAAGGCTTGCCTTTTCCTCGTCTGTGAGTTGGTCGATGAAGGCCCTGAGTTCGCCCTCGGCGCGATCCAATTCTCGGGCCATAAGGATGACCTGAGCGATCTTATGTACTGAAATGTCCAGCATGGGTTCTCTCCTGTTGCGCTATCCTACCACAGAAATGCCGCGCCGGGGGGCGAGCGTCCTTGATCTTACGCAAATAGCCGGTAATAGGCCCAATCCGGCAAAAACCGCGAGAGGCGAAAGAGATAGCTGAAGCCGCGCGGGAAATGGCGCACAAAGGCGGTGTCGTCGCACATCAGTTCGAAGATTTCCTGCGCCGCCGCTTGTGGCGTCATGATGAAGGGCATTTTGAAGTCGTTCTTGTCGGTCAGCCGGGTCTTGATAAAACCGGGATTGGCCAGTTGCACCCGTACCCCGGTGCGCCACAGATCGGCGCGCATCGTTTCCGCCAGCGACATGACCCCGGCCTTGGACGCGCCATAGCCGATTGCGCCGGGAAGGCCGCGAAAGCCCGAGAGAGAACCGGTCATCACCACATGGCCCGCATCCCGCGCCACCATGCCGGGCAGAACCGCCCCGGCGACCCGCAAGGCGCCGGTGAAATTCACATCCGCCATGGCGATGGCGTGTTCGGCGTTCCACTCGCCCGCAGTCATTGGCCAATAGACCCCGGCGAGATAGACCATGCCGTCAATCTCGCCGATCTCGGCGCGGGCCTTGGCCACGCTCGCGGCATCGGTCACATCGACACTTACGGCGCGGGCGCGACCCGGAAGTTCGGCCACCAGGGCGTCAAGCCGATCCGCGCTGCGCGCCGAAACGATAACCTCGGCCCCTGCGGCGCTAAGTTTATGGGCCAGAGCCGCGCCAAGGCCTTCGCTTGCCCCGACAAGCCAGTATTTTTTACCCTGCCACTCCATCATGCATCGACCCGGCGCATGGTCGCTACAAGCTCGGCCACCTTGATGCCGAATTTGCGGAACTGGCTTCGGTTCACCACCGCCCCGTTCGGGGTCAGATACATCCAGTCGGTCACGCTCAACACATGACCGCCGGCCTCTTTGGGAAGGCGGATGCGATAGCAAAGCCGCGCCGCCGAGCCAAGTTGGCGACCATGCCCCATGCCGACAAGATCATCGGCCTCGGCGCGGATCGTGCCATCATTGCCAAGCTCAAGGCGCCATTCGCGATCTTGGCTATTGCCGCTGTCATAGTCGAAATGCTCTTGCATCACGCCGCGATTGCCCTGCCATTTCGCCATGAAATCGCCGGTAAAGCGCGACACAACGCGCCCGGTGGGGCCATAGATCACGCCATCGCATTTGATTGCACCACTGAGATGCTCGCGCAGGTCGATCTGGTTGGACTCGCTTGCGTAATCATCCGGGTTTTGAGCGCGAAAACCGGCAAATCGCCCGCGCAGCAGGGCCAGCGCCAGCATCAACAACGCGCCGACAAGGATATAGCTCAGGGCTTCCATCGGATCATTTCCTTTCGTCAATCGGTGTGCGGGCCAAAAGCGCGATGGCCAAGAGTTTCAGAACACAGGGCACAGCGCCGTAAAGCAGGCTCAACAGCCAGAGCGCTTGTGGGTTGTTGTCTTGAGCGGGTTGAAATCCGCCCGCCTGCAAAAGCGGCAACAGCGATACGGCGGCCAGGGCAAGGGTGAATTTCGACACGAATGACCAAAGGCCGAACCCCTCTGCGGCATTGGGTGAAATCACGGCCATTCTTGTGGCGAAGAGGGCGGGCAAAAGCGTCATATCCGCGCCAAGTGCCGCGCCTGACATCAGACAGATCACGCCAAAGGCCCAAAGGTCGCCCGCCCCAAGCAGGATCGCCCCGCCAAAGGCCGCGATTGACAAGGCCATGCCCGCAAGCAGCACGGGTTTTGCGCCGTGGGTTTCGGCAAGCCGCCCCCAGAACGGCGCGGCCACGGCGGCGGAGAGGAAAAAGAGCAACAGGAACGGCCCCTCCCATCCCGGCGCGGCAAGGCGGCTTTCGACGTAGAACAGAAACAGCGTCGAACTTACCGCGACGGGGGCGGCGTTGATCAGCGCCACGAGCAATAAACGACGCGCGATGGGATCGCGCAGAACCCTGCCAAAGCCGGTGCTTGGGGGCAAATCCGCGCCTTGCCACTGACCGGCCATGGCCCAGATCGCGACAAGGGCCAGCCCCAGAAAGGCCAGTGAAAAACCGGCATAGCCGCCAAGCACAAGCGGCGCGACCGCCGCCGCGCAGATACCCAAGAGTGCGCCTGTCTCGCGCCAACGGGCCAGCCGCAGATGGCCCTGACCAGAGAGGTGATCGGCGCTTGCCACACCTTGCGCATAAAAACAGATCGTGAGGTAGCTGAAGGCGGAAAACACCATCGTCAGCATGAGCGCAAACCACCACAGCGGGGCAATCGGCGGGGTCACGGCAAACAGGCCAAGCATCGCCCCGGACATCAAAAGCACCGCAATCCACACTGTCATTGCGCGATGCATGCGCAGGCGTTCCGAGAGGCGGCCCAAAAGCGGGTCTTGCACCACATCCAAGAGCCGCAGTGCGAACAACACGGTGCCAAGCGCGGCCAGTGACACGCCGTATTCATCCACGTAAAACTTGGGGGCGTGGATATAAAGCGGCAGGCCGGCCGAGGCCAGAAGCGCGGCAAACACCGCAAAGCCGGACAGGCGCGGCGCGGTTGCCGGGGCTGTGAGTGCGTGGCTCATCGGCTGATTTCTTCGGTCGGGGGTTTGGGGGGCGAGCGAAAGCGCGCACCCTTCCACCACAGCTTGAGCGCCTGCCAGTGGATAAGCGCAAGCACCCGGCGCGAGCCAAAGGGACGGCGCAGGATGGCGCGGATCAGGCCGGCGTTGCTGAGCGGTTTGCGCGGGCCGACAAGTGTGGCGATAACGCCGCCATTGCCGCCGGTGAAATCAATCCAGATGCCAATCCGGTCGGGGCGCAGATCAAAGCGGAACTGATACTGGCCTTCGATCTTCTGGAACGGCGAGACATGGAAAACCTTGTTGGCCTTCAGGCGGTCATTGGCGGTGATCGGGGCAAGGTCATCGCGGTGACAGAGGTACGAATGCCGCTCGCCATAGGTATTGGTGACTTCGGCGATGATCACCGGAATGTCGCCCTGCGCGTCGCGGCAGATCCAGAAGGCAACCGGGTTGAACACATGGCCAAGAATGCGCGGCTGCGCCAGAAGCTCGATCCGCTCGGGGGCCGGAAGGTCATGCGCCGCCAACACCTCGCGCACCCATGCCGCGCCCTGCCCTTGCCGGGGTGGGCCGCCATGATCGCTATCCCAGACCGAGGCAAGCCCGCCCTTGTTGCGGCCAAACAGGCGCGGCGCATCCAGCGCGCCCTCGGCATCCAGCAGCACATAGTCGATGCCATAGCGAAAGGCGTTTTCCACCGCCCCCTTGCGCCCATGCCAGGTGTGGCCGGCGATATGGTCGATCACCCTCATTCGGCCGCCATGGAGAGTGCGGAGCGGTCGATAAGCGCCTCAGCCACCTCAAGCCCGCTGGCAAGGCCATCCTCGTGAAAGCCGTGCCCCATCCAGGCGCCGCAGAACCAGGTGTTTTGCGCGCCATTGGTCATCCGCACACGATCCTGAGCGTTCAGCGCCGCAAGATCATAGACCGGATGGCGCAGGGTGACCTGATCATAGATCAACTCCTGTCGGATTGGTCGGGTGGAATTGAGGGTGACGAAATGCGGGTCATCCTCGGGGATTGGCTGCAGGCAATTCATCCAATAGGTGAGGTCGATCTGACCATCCCGCTTGGTCGCGGTTTCGGTATAATTCCACGACGACCAGACCGCGCGCCGCTTGGGCATCACGCTTGTGTCGGCGTGCAGGATGATGTCATTGGGTTGATAGGCAACCGCGCCAAGGTTGATGCGCTCGGCCTCGCTTGGGTCACTCAACAGGCGCAGGGCATCGTCGGAATGGGTGGCAAAGATCACCTCGTCAAAGCGCTCCCATTCGCCGCCCTCGGCGCGGATTTCAACGGTCTCGTCAATCCGGCGCACGCCCTGCACCGGGGTGCCGGGGCGCAGGTTTACGCCTTGCGCGCGCAAGGCCGTCTCTAGGCGCGAAACATAGGCGACTGAACCACCTTCAACCGTGTACCACTGATGCTGGCCGGAATAATTCAACAGGGCGTGGTTCTCGAAGAACTGAATCATCGCATGGGCGGGAAAATCAAGGATTTGCTCGGTTGGCGTTGACCAGATCGCGCCGGAGAGCGGCAACAGGTAATAATCGCGGAAATATGACCCGGTGCCGAGCTTGTCCAGAAACTGACCGACGGTCAGCTTGCGGTCATTCACGTGCTCAAGCGCGCGGGCGTTAAAGCGGAAGATGTCGCGCAGCATCCGCAAAAAGCGCGGGTTAAGTGCATTGCGGCGCTGTGCGAAAAACGCCTCGGCACTGGCCAACCCGTATTCAAGCGCCCCGCCGCGCAGCGAGGCCCCAAAGCTCATGTTGCTTTTGACGACGGGCACATCCAGCTTGGCAAAAAGGTCCGCCAGATTGGGATAATTGGCATAGTTGAACACGATGAACCCGGTATCGACCGGCTGATCGCCGCGCTTGCCGGCGATGATGGTGCGGGCATGACCGCCAAGGCGTGGCTCGGCCTCGAACAGGGTCACGTTGTGGGTGTCGGCGAGGCGATGCGCCGCCCCCATCCCCGAGATACCGGCGCCGATCACGGCAACTTTCTTGCGCGCCGCGGCGCTTGTCTCAAATGGCATGACGTTGTGAACCCGTTTTTTATTGTTGTTCAAGGCATACGCAGGATCGGTGAGAACGGATTAGAATGAATTATTCTGCAAAACTGTGATCCGATCCGGATTTCACCCCGTACCAGCTTTATGTTCAACGATTGCGCCCTAATTGATCGGCCAGCCCCCTCGCCGGGGATCGCCCTGCATGCTAGGAGGGTCGAAAGAGCAGTTAAACGGTCAGGACCGGCGCACGTGACACCGACGACAGACAGGAAACGCAAGGAAAACGAAGATTGGGTGGCCTGTATTTCGCGTATCCGCGAGGCCCAGGACGAGGCCGCCTTTGCACGGTTATTTGCCCATTTCGCGCCTCGGGTTAAGGCGTTTTTGATGCGCTCGGGCGCAGATGCGACCCTGGCCGAGGAGTGCGCCCAAGAGGTGATGGCGACGCTTTGGCAAAAGGCCCACCTGTTCGACCCAAGCCGCGCCAGTGCCGCGACCTGGATCTTTACCATCGCGCGCAACCGCAAGATCGACGCGCTGCGCAAACAAAAGCGGCCCGAACCCGAGGATTTGCCCTGGGGCAACGAGCCCGAGCCGGACCAGGCCGATGTTCTGGCGCTGCAAGAAGAAAGTGACCAACTGGGCGACGCGATTGCCGCCCTGCCCGAGAAACAAAGGGTGCTGATTGAAAAGGCCTATTTCAGCGATCTCAGCCATTCCGAGATTGCCGAGCAGACCGGACTGCCGCTTGGCACGATCAAATCCCGTATCAGACTGGCGCTCGATCGTTTGCGCCACGCAATGAAGTGACCGATATGACCGATATTGAAATCAAACATCACCTGACCGATGCCCTTTTGATGGCCTATTCCGCAGGTAGCCTGCCAGAGGCCTTCAGCCTTACGGTGGCAACGCATATTTCGATGTGTGATGACTGTCGTGCCCGGCTTGGGGCGTTTGATGCCATGGGCGGCGCGATGGTAGAGCGCTGTGACAGCGTCGCGATGAGTGCCGGAAGTCTTGAAGCGACGATGCGACGTATTCGCGCCGCCGGGCCCCTGGCCGCACCAGCCCCCCGCGCCAAAAGCAGCCTTCCGCAGCCGTTGCACGATTACATCGGCGGCGATCTTGACGCGGTCAAGTGGCGCTCGGTCGGGATGGGCGTGAAACAGGCGATCCTGCCCACGTCACGAGCGGCGACGGCGCGGCTTTTGTATATCCCGGCGGGGGCGGCGGTGCCCGATCACGGCCATCGCGGCACCGAGTTGACGTTGGTCTTGCAAGGCGCGTTTGTCGATGAGGTCGATCATTTCGGGCCCGGCGACATCGAGATCGCCAATGAGGACCTCAATCACACGCCGGTGGCCGATATCGGGGCCGATTGTATTTGTCTTGCCGCCACTGACGCGCCGTTGCGCTTTCGCGCATTGATCCCCCGACTGGCGCAGCCGTTCCTGCGGATTTAAGCCGTCAGAATCGCGCTGACCTTGAGAGCGCGTTGAAGGTTGCCCTCGACCTTTAGTTTGCCGGACATATAGGCGGTGATCGGGTTTTGCGCGCCCGAAAGGATGTTGCGAAACACCTCGTCGCTGGCGCTTAGAACCACATCGGCGGGGCCGTCGCCCGCGCTCGCGCCGGTTTCGTCAAGCATGACACTGCCATGATCGGTGATCTCAAGCCTGGCGGTGCCCCTGATCTGGCCTTTGGCCTTGGGGGTCAGATTGGCGATATAATCGTCAACGACACTGGTCACGATGCTCTCTCCTTACCAGCGCTTGAGCGCGTCTTCGTCGATGTCCTTGGCGGCGACCCATTCGGCGCCGTCCTGCGTGACTTCTTTTTTCCAGAACGGCGCGCGGGATTTCAGGAAATCCATCAGGAATTCAGCCGCCTGAAAGGCATCCACCCGGTGGCGCGCAGAGGTGGCGACCATCATGATCATCTCGTCCGGGTGCAGCCGCCCATAGCGGTGAATGACAAGCACATCGCCCAAATTCCAGCGGGTCTTGGCCTCGGTCGCGATGCTTTCAAGCGCCTTTTGGGTCATGCCGGGGTAATGCTCGATCTCCATCGCGCTTAGCGCGCCCTTGTCGAGATCGCGTACGATGCCGGTAAAGGTCACCACCGCGCCCATGCCCGATTGCCGGGTCGCGAAAACGTTCGTTTCGTGGCCAAGATCAAAGGCCGCATCCTCTACCCGGATATCCATCGCCTAGCCGCCCGTCATCGGCGGGAAAAATGCCACTTCGCGCGCGCCGGTCAATGACGCGTCGAAATCGGCCAATTCCTGATCAATCGCCACGCGCAGCGCGCCAAGGTCGGAAAACGCCGCCTCATAGCGCGGCTCGCGGGCGCGCAGATCGTTCACAAGGTCCATCACCGTTGCGGGATTTGTTTCAATCCGGTCCTTCGGGTGCCCGACGCGTTCGCGCACCCAGGCAAAATAAAGCACATCCATCACTGGGTATCCTTCAGGAATGGGACTGATTTTCTGAAGTAATCCATCCCGGTTATCAAAGTAAGCGCCGCCGCCAGCCACAACAGCCAGAGCCCCACATGCCCGGCCCAGATCATGCCGGTGTATTTCCAGTGCAGCCCGTGAATGTCTTCTTCGCGCCCATCCAGAATGCCGATCACAATATCATTATCCATGCCAATGACCGACATGCCAAAATAATGCTCGAACACGCCTTGGGCAAAGAGCACGGCAATCGCGACCATCTGTGCGGTGGTTTTCCATTTGGCGAGCCTTGTGACCTTGAGCGTGCCCGCCGTATCGCCAAGAAATTCCCGAAGGCCGGACACAAAGACCTCGCGGAACAGGATCACCGTCGCCGGCAGCACAAGCCAGGGCGACATGCTTGAATATCCGACAATCACCATCAGCGCGATCACCACCATCGCCTTATCCGCGATCGGATCAAGCATGGTGCCAAGTTTCGTGACCTGCTTGAGGCTTCGGGCAAGATAGCCGTCAAACCAATCGGTGATCGCGGCGCTGACAAACAGAAGAAGGGCGAACCAATCGGCATAGGGCCTTGTGAAATAGAGGAACATCACCGCCACCGCCGGCGCGGCCAGCAGGCGGAGGACGGTCAGGAAATTTGGCACGGTCCAAGTCATGCTTTCGGTTCTATCCTGTCGCAACGCCGAGGGAAAGCGCCCTTACACGGTCGCGGTCGATCAAAAATCACTCAGCAGGCGGGTGGTTTCAGGGTCCATGAAGCCAGCCACCGTCGCGTCGGTTTCAAGGCGCAGGGCGCGGTGCAAATCGGGCATCGCGGCGGTGTTCAGCACCCTTTTCATGGCGCGGACCGAAAGAATTGGAAGATCGGCGAGGCGGCGGGCGGTCTCTGTGGCGGTGCCGATAAGCGCCTCATCTTCAACGGTTTTCCACGCCAGTCCGATGGCGTGCAACTCATCCGCGCCATAGCGGTCGCCGAAAAACAGCATCTCGCGCGCTTTGCTGAGGCCGACCAAAGCGGGCAAAAGGCTGGTGACAGCGCCGGTGACGAACAGGTTGAGCGACACCTCGGGAAAGAACCCGCGCGCCGATGTTGCCCAGACAGGGAAGTCGCAATTTATCGCCCATTCAAACCCGCCGCCCACGGCCCAACCGTTGATCGCGCCGACCACCGGCTTGGCGCCAAGGGTGATGGCATGGGTCGCGCGCTGAATCGCCTGCACAAGATCGCGGGCCTGTTCCTCGGTTTCGGGATGCACATGTTCGCGCCGATCATCGCCTGCGCAAAACGCCTTGCCCGCGCCGGTAAAGATGATCGCGCGGGTCGCCGGGTCGCCATTGGCATCCTCAAAGGCGCGCGCAACATCGTCAATCAACTGGCGGTTCATCGCATTAAGGCTTTGCGGGCGATTGAGGGTGATGGTGCGCACGCCACCGTCGCCAAGGCTGCTGAGCACGGTCTGATAGGTAAAATCGGTCATCTAATACTCCCGTATCACGCGTTTCGTTTTCCCCTCCGTCAGGGGCAGGCTTCCATTGGGCAAAAGGGTGACGCGGGCGGTGGCGCCAAGCGCGGCTTTCATCGCCTGCGCCACCTCTTGCGCAAGCGCGTCTGACGGGGCGTGCCCCGGCTCCAGCTCGACCGAGACCGGCAGGGCGTCATAGGGCGGTGGCGAGTTCAGCGTGATCCGGTAATCGCCCGAGAGCGCGGCAAAGTCGTTGATCACCGCCGCGACCATGGTCGGAAACAGGTTCAGCCCGCGCACCACAACCATATCATCCGAGCGCCCGACCACGCGAAACCGAAACCCCGTGCGCCCGCAGGTACAGGGATCGGTTTCATCCACCGCGATGATATCGCCGCTGCGAAACCGCACCAGCGGCTGACAGTCGCGCGCAAGGTGGGTCAGGACCAATTCGCCGGTTTGCCCGGCCTCAAGCGGCAGGGGATCGGCTGTTTCGGGGTCGATCAGCTCTGGATAAAGCACATCGGCGGCCATGAAATGCAACCGGCTGTCATGTTCGCATTGCGCCGCGAAATTGCAAAACACATCCGAAACGCCGTAATTGGCGTTGCGTGGCTCCATCCCCCAAACCCGGCGCAGGCGCTCGCGAAAGGCCGGATCGTCAAGCCCGGCCTCACCGCCAAAGAGGCCAAGCTTGAGCCCGAGATCGCGCGGTTTGAGGCCGGGAAATTTTTCGGCAATCACCCGTTCAAGCACCGAAGGATAGGACGGCGTGCAGGAAATCGCGGTGATCCCCACCTCTTGAATGGTGCGCACCAAAAGCTCGGTCGAGCCGACGCCAAAGGGCACCACAAGCGCGCCGGTCGCCTGAAGGGTCATGTGATCGGTCAGGCCACCCATCCACATCTGATAGTTCAGGCAATGCACGACCGTGTGATCGGGCGTCAGCCCCGCTGCCGACTGACAGCGCCCGCCGACCGCCTCGGTGATCGCGCAATCGCGCGCCGAAAGCGCGAGGTTCATCGCCTGACCGGTGGTGCCCGATGTGCGGTGCAAACGCACGGCGGCGCGCGGGGGCGCGGCAAGATAATCGCCAAACGGCGGATGGGCGGCCTGTGAAAGCCGCAGTTGCGCCTTGTCCGACAGCGGCAAGTGCGCCAGATCGCCGAGGTCTTTGGGCGGCGCTTTGTCGGCCCAGAGATCGCGGTAAAGCGCGGACTGCGTTGCGACATATTCGGCCTGTGCGGCCCATGCGCCCTGTTGATGATCACGCAGGGCTTTGGCCCCGGCGAATTCGGCGCGTTCCAGCAGGCTCATGGCTTCAATCCCCGTTCCCAGATGGTGGTCAGCGTGTCAATCACCGCCTCGTGGTCTTGTGAGACCGCGATCAGGACCGGCTCGCCCGAGAGATAGAGGCTTGAGAAATATTGATCCGTCATCCCGCCAAGCGCATAGGCACGGCGGCGTAATTCGGCGCCGGAAATCGCATCGTGGCGCCCCTCGCGTCGCAGCCGACGTTGGGTTGCGGCGACGACGGTTTCGATCCAGTCGCGGTTGAGGGCGTGAAACACCTCGCGCGCCTGCGCGAAGTGATCAATGTGATGCACAAGGCATTTCATCAGCCCGCGATTTTGCTCGAACAGCAAGCCATAGGCCCGCGTCGTGGCGCGAATGCTCTGATCCGGGGCGGCATGGGCGGCGCGGATCATGCTGGCCTGAAGAAAGCGGGCAAAACCCAACAGGAGATCATTCAAAAGCTGGGTCTGATCCGGGAAATAAAGGTAGAACGTGCCGTTGGCGACACCCGCCGCCTTGCAGATCGCCGCAACGGTCAGATCCTGAACCGCCTCGGTTTGCAGCAAGGAACAGGTGGCGATCCTGATCTGTTGCGCGGTGCGCTGTCCCTTGGTTTCGGCGCTGCTCCGGGTCGCCAGAACGCGGGCGTAGTCATAAAATTCGGGCGCGGCGATGCGGGCTCTGGAAATCTGGGGCATTTGGACGACCTAAATATGAAACTGACGTCATGTTCAGGATTGGAATACTTCTGTCAACCGCCCATTGGCGCGCAAGGTCAGCCGCGGTCGTGGAAAAAATCGTAGAGCTTTTGCGCAAGCGCGTCCGATACCCCGTCGACCGCGCGCAGATCGGCCAGATTGGCGCGGCTCACGGCCTTGGCGCTTCCGAAATGGGCCAAAAGCGCGCGTTTGCGCGCCGCGCCGACGCCGGGCACCTCGTCAAGCGGGGTGGCGCCCATGGATTTGGCGCGCTTGGCGCGGTGGGTGCCGATGGCAAAGCGATGCGCCTCATCGCGCAGGCGTTGGACGAAATAAAGCACCGGGTCGTTATGCCGGAGCGCCATCACCCGCTTGCCGGTGCGGTGGAATTCTTCCTTGCCGTGATCGCGGTCGACGCCTTTGGCGACGCCCACCATCGGAATATCCTCGACGCCCATTTCGCGCATGATGCTGGCCACGGCGCTGACCTGACCGGCGCCGCCGTCGATCAGCAACAAGTCGGGCCAGGTGCCTTGGGCGCGATCCGGGTCTTCTTTCAAAAGGCGTTTGAAGCGGCGCATCAGCACCTCTTTCATCATCCCGAAATCGTCGCCGGGGGTCAGACCTTCGCCCTGAATGTTGAACTTGCGATAGTGGTTCTTCATGAAGCCTTCGGCCCCCGCCACGATCATCGCGCCGACCGCATTGGTGCCCTGAATGTGGCTGTTGTCATAAACCTCGATCCGCTTCGGGGGCCTCGGCAGATCGAACGCCTCGGCCAGCCCCTTGAGCAGTTTGCTCTGCGTGGCTGTCTCGGCCATCTTGCGCGCAAGGCTTTCGCGGGCATTGCGCAGGGCGCCGTCGATCAATTCGGCCTTTTCGCCACGCAACGGCACCGTCAGCATGACCTTGCGGCCAAGCTTGTCCGAGAGCGCCTGTTGCATCAGGTCGGGGTTTTCGATCTCGTGCGACAGGATCAATTGGCGGGGCGGGTCTTTGCCGTCGTAGAACTGACCCAAGAAGGCCTCGAGCACCTCGGCCTCTTCGACATCGGCGCCAACGCGGGGATAAAAATCGCGGTTGCCCCAGTTTTGCCCGCCGCGAATAAAGAACACCTGCACACAGGCCTGTCCCTTTTCCAGATGAAGCGCGACAATATCGGCCTCGTCCACACTACGCGGGTTGATGCCCTGGGCGGTCTGGACCTGTGTCATCGCCTTGATCCGGTCGCGCAGCGCGGCCGCGCGCTCGAACTCCATCGCCTCGGATGCTTTGGCCATTTGCGCGGCAAGCTTTTCCTGAATCTCGGTGGATTTGCCGGACAGATAGCGTTCGGCATCGCCCACTTGCGCGCGATACTCTTCCTTGCTGATCAGGCCCACACAGGGCGCGGTACAGCGTTTGATCTGATATTGCAGGCAGGGGCGCGTGCGGCTTTCAAACATCGCATCAGAGCAATTGCGCAGCTGGAACACGCGCTGAAGCTGGGCCAGCGAGCGGTTGACTGCGCCGGCGCTGGCGAAGGGGCCGTAATACGACCCTTTTTCGCGTTTGGCGCCGCGATGTTTTTTGATCATCGGAAAGTCGTGGCTGGTCACAAGGATGTTGGGAAAGCTTTTGTCGTCGCGCAACAGCACATTGTAACGCGGCTTGAGTTGCTTGATCAGGTTCTGTTCAAGCAACAGTGCCTCGGTTTCCGTGGCGGTGGTCAGGAACATCATCGTCGCGGTTTCAGAGATCATTCGCGCAATGCGCCCGGTGTGCCCGGTGGGACGGGCATAGTTCGACACCCGCGCCCGAAGATTGCGCGCCTTGCCCACGTAAAGCACCCGCGCCTGCGCATCGAGCATGCGGTACACCCCCGGCGAGGCATCAAGCGTGCGCAGGTAATCGCGGATCACCTCGTGGCCGGATTTTTGCGGTATTTCCTGATCGGGTTCGGACATGGACACTCAGATATGATTCTTTGGGTGTGCTGCAATGATACGGCACCAAGGGCAAGAGGGAAGCTTTCCACCATTCCTGTGGATAACTCTGCTGATAAGTTTCAGGGAACCGGAAATTTCTGTTGGATTTAGCTGCTTTCGTCGATTTGCCTAATTTTTAGGCGGTTTCTCAAGGCGTTGATAATGTTGAGGAAAATAATGTGCGGTGCGCAAAATACTGAAAACATTAGGCTTTTTGTAACGGTTGCGTGACCATCGACCGGCCAGTGCAAAACTTTTGCCGTCAAGCCCTGTCGGCTATTCAACCCCAAGAACATCCGGGGTCTGCCAGCCGAGGTGCTGCCCCCCGTCAACACAGAGCAATTGACCCGTCACGGCGGGTGCCGAAAGGAAATAAACAAGCGCACTGGTGATGTCATCGGCATTGGCGCCGCGGGCCATGATCGTGGCCTGTCGCTGGTTCTGAAAATGGCGATCGCTCTGGCGATGACCCTGAAGCGTGGGCCCCGGACCGATGGCATTGACGCGAACCCTCGGGGCAAGCGCCTGCGCGGCGGTCTGGGTCAAGGCCCAGAGGCCCATCTTGGCGATGGTGTAGGTCATGAACTCTGGCGTCAGCTTGCGCACCCGCTGGTCGATCATGTTGATCACAAGGCCCTGTGCCAGCGGCTCGCCCCGCGCATCCATCACCGGATCGGGAATACCCTCGGCCATCGCCTGGGTCAGAACGAAAGGCGCGCGCAGGTTGCTTTCCATATGCCGGTCCCAGCCCGCGCGCGTGGCGCTTTCGATGGTGTCGTATTCAAAGATCGAGGCGTTGTTGATCAGCGTGGTGATCGGCCCGCCAAGCGCCTCTGCGGCGCGCGCCACAAGCGGGGTCACCTGAGCCTCGTCCAAAAGATCGGCCTGAAGCGTGACCGCCTTGCGGCCCAGTGCGCGGATTGTTTCGGCCACCTCTTCGGCGGCCTCTGCCGAGCTTGCGTAATGCACGGCCACGTCATGGCCGCGCCGCGCCAATTCAAGCGCCATAGCGCGGCCAAGTCGTTTTCCGGCGCCTGTTACCAATGCCCGTGTCATGCCCTGTCTCCGGTTAGATCAACACAATCGTGACATAGCCCACATAGGTAGAGGTCAAGGCAATGCCCCAAAACCGCCCGATATCGAGGCGGAAAAACACAAACGGAACAAGCGCGAGAGAGGCCCCGAGCATGACCCAGAGGTCGAATTTCATAAACTCGGGATCGACGGGAATGGGCCCCACAAGCGTGGTCACCCCGATAATGGCCAGAAGGTTGAACATGTTCGACCCGATGACATTGCCAAGCGCCACATCGGCCTGTTTGCGCAGGGCCGCCATGACCGTGGTTGCCAGTTCCGGCAGCGAGGTGCCAACCGCCACAAGCGTCAGGCCGATCACGGCTTCGCTGATGCCGTTGCGTTCGGCGATGATCGAGGCGTTATCGACAAGGATATCCGCCCCAAGCGGCAGGCCGACAAGGCCAAGCATGAGGAAGGTGATGATCTGCCACCAAGGCATGTCAGGGTCGGCGCCCTCGACATCCTCAAGCCCATCCGCCTCGGAGAGGGCCTTGATCGCGGTGTCGCGACGGTGGTTGCGCGCATCGCGAAAGGCATCGGCCAGCATCAGGGCAAGCGCACCCAAAAGTACCGCACCCGCCAAGGCATCAAAGGTGCCGCGAAACGCCAGGGCGATGAAAACGACAGTGGCCAGAAGCATCTGGATATAGGATTTGGAACAGTGACAGCCGCTGGTGTGAAGCACCGACATCATCGCCGGGATGCCGAGGACCAATAGAACGTTCGCCGTGTTCGAGCCGACAACATTGCCAAGCGCAAGGCCGGGTTTGTCCGCCAATACCGCGTTGACGGAAATCAGGAGTTCCGGCGCAGAGGTGCCGAAGGCGACAATTGTCAGGCTGACTATCAGCGTGGGAATACCCACCCGAAGGCTAAGATTGACGGCGCCTTTGACCAGGGCATCCCCGGCAAGCAGCAAAATCACCAAGCCAAGCCCGGATAAAATCCATGGCATCATTTACGCTTATCCTTCTGGCAAGAACAGGGGCCTTTGCCGATCCGATAGCGACCACAGCTTTTGCATTTGGCCTGCGCAAGGCGCTTTTGCCCCGGATATTTGAGCTTGCCGAACATTGCCATCACACCCATGGCGACCAGAAACAATACGACGATTTTGACCACCATATCAGAGCCCAAACCGGGCATAGCTTGCCCGGTCCTCAATGGCGATCATGGCGTCTTGGGCGATCTCGGCACCAAAACGCTGAAACAGCCCGCGTTTTCGGCCATAGCGCGACAGGCGAACCTTGTCGCCGTAAAGCTCTTTCAGTTTTGGCACCAGATGCCCGATGCCATCCGCCAGCCCAAGATCAATCGCGCGCTGACCAAGCCAGAATTCACCGGTGAAAATATCCGGGTTGTCGGCAAGCTTGTCGCCGCGCCGGGTTTTGACATGGGTCACGAAGGCCTCGTGGATATCTTCAAGAATACCCCTGAGCCGGGTCACGTCCTCGGGTTTTTCGGGCAGGAACGGGTCAAGCATGCTCTTGGATTTGCCAGAGGTGTAAACCCGCCGCTCAATCCCCTGGCGCGACAACAGAACCTGCGCGCCAAAGCCGGCCGAAATCACCCCGATCGAGCCAAGAACCGACGACGGATCGGCCCAGATATCATCGGCGGCGGTGGCAAGCCAATAGCCGCCCGATGCGGCGACATCCTCGACAAAGGCATGCACGGGGATGTCTTTTTCATCGGCAAGTCGGCGAATGCGCGCGGCAATCAACGACGATTGCACTGGCGAGCCGCCCGGCGAATTGATCACCAGCGCCACGGCAACCGGCTTGCCCTTGGCGAACGCCTTTTCGATGACCGGGCCAAGGGCCTCGTCATTGAGCTGGCTGCGCCCGCCCGCACCAATCGTGCCGGCAAGGCGGATGACCGCGACCATCGGTCTGCGGTTCAGAAAGGGGATCAAATGTTTCATATCGCCCGATGTAGAGTGCCCGGACGCGACAAACAAGACGGGCGGCGCAAACGGCGTGTTCCAACGGCCCTGATTAGGGCGGGCCAGGCGTAAAAAGGTCACGCCCGCTGGCTCAGGACTTGATCCTGTACCCGGTCTTGAAGATCAGCCAGACCGCCCCAAGGCAGAGCGCGAAGAACACCGCGATGGCCGCAAGGCTATAGCCGATGGCCACATCCGCCGTGCCGAAAAACGACCAGCGAAAGCCCGAGATCAGGTAAACCACCGGGTTGAACAGGGTCACCGTCTGCCATGCCGGGGGCAGCATCGAGATCGAGTAGAAAGACCCGCCAAGGAACACCAGCGGCGTGATCACCAGAAGCGGGATAAGCTGAAGCTGTTGGAAATTCTCGGCCCAGATGCCGATGATGAACCCGAACAGAGAAAACGACAGGCAGATCATCACCAGAAAGGCGAGCATCGCGACCGGGTGCTGAATGTCGAGATCGACAAAGAACTGTGCGGTGATCAGGATCACCACACCGATCATCAACGCCTTGGTCGCCGCAGCGCCGACATAGCCAATCACGATCTCAAGAAAGTTGATCGGCGCCGACAAAAGCTCGAATATGGTGCCGATGAATTTCGGGAAATAGATCCCGAAAGAGGCATTGCTGATCGCCTGGGTCATCACGCTCAGCATGATAAGACCGGGCACGATAAAGGCGCCATAGGGAACGCCCTCGACCTGATCTATCCGGCTTCCGATGGCGGCGCCAAAGACCACGAAGTAAAGCGAGGTCGAGATCACCGGCGACAGCAGGCTTTCCATGATCGTGCGGAAAAACCGTTTCATTTCATAGATATAAATCGCCCGAATTGCATGAAGGTTCATAGCGCATCCTCGTGCACAAGCCCGACGAAGATCTCTTCAAGGCTGCTTTGACGGGTTTCGATATCGCGCAGCGACAGGCCCTCTTTGGCCAGGGCCTGAAGCAGGCGGGTGATGCCGGTGCCTTCGCCGCGGGTGTCGTAATGATACTTGAGCGCCTGACCGTCCCCGGTCAGTTCAAGGTCATAATCCTTGAGGGCCTCGGGCACGCGATCAAGCGGTTCGGAGAGGTCAATGCGCAGGGACTTGCGGCCCATGCGGGCCATCAGGTCGGCCTTGTTTTCCACCAAGAGGATCTCGCCCCTGTTGATCACCGCGACGCGGTCGGCAATCGCCTCGGCCTCTTCGATGTAATGGGTGGTCAGGATGATGGTCACGCCTTGCGCCTTGAGGCCTTCGACCACCTGCCACATGTCGCGGCGCAATTCGACGTCAACGCCGGCGGTCGGCTCGTCCAGAAACAGAACGCGCGGTTCATGGCAAAGCGCCTTGGCAATCAGAACGCGGCGCTTCATCCCGCCGGACAGCTCGCGAATGCGGCTGTTGCGTTTGTCCCAAAGCGAGAGTTGCCGCAGGATGCGTTCGATCAGGGCCGGGTCATTGGATTTGCCGAAAAGGCCACGCGAAAAGCGCACCGTGTTGATCACCTTTTCAAACGGTTCAAGCGCGAGTTCCTGCGGCACCAGCCCGATCATCGCCCGCGCCGCGCGATAGTCGGTCACGATATCGTGCCCGCCAATCGTGGCGCTTCCGCCGGTCGGGGTGGTGATGCCGCAGAGCGCCGAAATCAACGTGGTCTTGCCCGCGCCATTGGGGCCAAGCAGGGCCAGGATCTCGCCCTCTTCAATCGACAGGGATACGCCAGAAAGCGCTTCGAACCCGCCTTTATAGACCTTGCGAAGGTCATCCACCTTAACGATCGTTGCCATTTTGCCCCTCATGCGCAGTTGTCGCAAACCTAGGGTTTTGCCCGTCATGTGCAACATCCCACGGCGCAGAGTGATCTGTGCACATTTGCGCAAGATGCCTTGGATGTGTCGCGATTTTGGCCAATTTCCAACAGCAATTCTTGATCTTTGGGGTCTATCGCAACATGTGGCGCATTCCGCCCGTCCGCAGAGTGAAATAAAACCCGATATGTTCAAACCCGTCCTTACCCTGTCTCTTGTCATTCTCACGCTGCTTGGCTGCACCGAGAGTGTTAATCGTGACATGCCATCGCGCATCTTGCTGATGGGGGATTCGCTTTTTGCGGTGCATGGGATGTCGGGGCAATCGGTGGCCAACGGGATCGAGCGCGTTCTGAAAGAGCCGGTGGTTGATCGCGCGGTGTCGGGCGCGCGGTTTGTCTATCGCCTGCCGGTGTCCGGGGCGGCGGGGCTTAGTATCCCCAAGCAATACCGCGCCGGGGATTGGGATTGGGTCGTGCTCAACGGGGGCGGCAACGATATCTGGTTCGGCTGTGGCTGTGGCCGGTGCGAGCGCAAGATGGATCAACTGATCAGCAAGGACGGCAGGCGCGGCGCCATTCCCGGCTTTGTCTCACGGATGCGGGCCAGTGGGGCGCAGGTGATTTACGTGGGCTATATGCGCACGCCCGGTGTGACCTCGCCGATCGAGGGCTGCGCCGATGACGGCGACGAGATGGACCGTCGCGTCGCGCGTCTGGCCGCGCTTGACCGGGGGGTGCATTTCCTCACGCTCGCCGATCTGGTGCCGCATGGCGACCGAAGCTATCACGCCATTGACCTTATTCACCCGTCACCCAAGGCAAGCGCCGCGATTGGCGCCCGCATTGCCCGGCTCATTGCGCAAAACGAGGCGCGCCGTTAGCTGATCAACCGCTTGAGCCAGCCTTTCTTTTCCGCCTCCGGCGCGTCGTCCTCTTCCTTGGGGCCCTCAAGCACCTCTTCAAAGCGGCTAAAGAACTGTTCCGCCATTTTCTTGGCAAAGCCATCGACGATCCGGCTGCCAAGCTGGGCCAGTTTGCCACCGACCTTGGCCTCGACCTCATAGATCAGGCGGGTGCCGGTTTCGCTATCCTCAAGCCGCACATTGGCGCCGCCCTTGGCAAAGCCTGCGGCCCCGCCCTTGCCTTCGCCGGTCAGGGTCAGGCTTTGCATCTCGACCATGTTCGACAGGGTCACGGTGCCCTTGAAGGTGGCCTTGACCGGGCCGACCTTTTGCACGACCAGCGCGTCAAACCCGTCTTCGGGGGTGCCGGTCACCTCTTGCGCGCCGGGCACGCATTCCTTGAGAACCTCGGGGCTCAGCAGGGCCGCCCAGACCGTTGCGCGATCTGCCTTGATATCGCGCTCGTCACTCATCTGCATTGGTATCGCTCCTTGCCTTGCGGGTGTTATGCAAAGCCTAGCGCAGGGTTGCGCTCAGGCCAAGAGAGCAGAAAGTCTTAGCCGTGCAAAGGTGGCTGGCGGGTTCGCGCCCGGCTTTGTACTCTGGGGCAAATCGGGAAAGGACAGAGCATGTTATCAGGCATCCGTGTGATCGAGATCGAGGGGCTTGGCCCTGCGCCTTTCGCGGCGATGATGCTGGCCGAGCTTGGCGCCGAGGTGATCGTGATCCACCGCCCCGGCAAGGCGAATTTGGTGGCCGGGGATCGTAACCTGCTGGATCGGGGCAAGCGTTCGATCACGCTTGATCTCAAGGATGCCGATGATCTTGAAGTGGCGCGTGCGCTGATCGCGCGCGCCGATGCCCTGATCGAAGGGTTCCGCCCCGGTGTGATGGAGCGGCTTGGCCTTGGCCCCGAAGAGATGCAGCGCGCCAACCCCAAGCTGGTTTATGGCCGCATGACTGGTTGGGGTCAGGACGGGCCGCGCGCGCAGACGGCGGGGCATGACCTCAACTATATCGCAACCTCCGGCGCGCTTTGGTACGCCGGCGCGCCCGGCACCCCGCCGCAGACGCCCGCAACGATGGTGGGCGATGTGGGCGGCGGCGCGCTCTATCTTGTGGCCGGGGTTCTTGCGGGGTTGTTACAGGCTGGGCGCACAGGGGTTGGCACGGTGGTAGATGCGGCGATTGTCGATGGCTCGGCGCATATGATGGCGCTTTTGATGTCGATGGCCCCCGCCGGGCATTTGCGCACAGAGCGCGGTCAAAGCCTGTTGGATGGGCCGCATTGGTCGCGGGTCTATCGCTGTGGCTGTGGCGGATATCTGAGTGTTCAATGTCTTGAACCACAGTTTTACGCCGAGTTCCTGCGCCTGTTGGGGCTTGAGAAAACTCAGGCTTTCGCGAGCCAGCACGAGCGCTCTGAATGGCGCGCGCAGGGGGCCGCGCTTGAGGCGATTTTTGCGCAACATCCGCTTGCCCATTGGGCCGAGATCTTTGATGGCTCGGATGCCTGCGTGGCACCGGTTCTTGCCCCGAAAGACAAGCGGCAAACCGCCACGCAGCACGTTATCCAGGAAGGACTGGCGACAGTAGAGATCGAACTCGGTCGACGCGGTGCGGGTCAGCGCCGGCCTGGTGATGGCGTCCGCCAGGTTCGTCGCC
>JAVVFB010000070.1:0-13620 GCA_032251095.1 Roseovarius sp.
CCCGTCATTGGCGGAAAATGGGGCCGAAACAGGATCGACGAACGTCTAAAGGGGTTATGCTTTGTCCCGGTGAGGTACCACCGTTATCGGTCCGAAACGTACAGTTGCCAATGACAACCGTGCTCCGGCAATGGCTCTGGCTGCGTAAGCAGTTCGAGTCGCCGAAACTAAGCCCTTGCGCCTAGCAGCGTAAGGCGGGGTTCGCAGGCACCTGGCAACAGAAGCCTGCACTTCCCTCCCAATAAACCAAATGATGACCCTCGGCATTTCGGATGCTGCGGCTCTATCCGCTGGTTGTTTCATCCCTGGGTGTGCTATGTCGATTTTGATTGGCACGACGGCCAGAGGGTGCCGCCGGATAAGGTGAAGAACGCGATGCATAGCCCGGATTTCAAACAGATTTTCCGTGTCTTTGGGCGCATCGGCCTGTTGTCCTTTGGCGGCCCTGCGGCGCAAATTTCCATGATGCACGAAGACCTGGTTGTGCGTCATAAGTGGCTGAGCGAGCAGCAGTTTCTTGGCGCGCTGTCGTTTTGCATGCTGTTGCCGGGGCCTGAGGCGATGCAATTGGCGACCTATTCGGGCTGGCGCTTGCGCGGGGTGGCGGGGGGCCTCTTGGCGGGGCTTTTATTCGTGCTGCCGGGGGCATTTGTCATTCTGGGCCTCGCGATGGGATACGCCTATTATGGCCAACTGCCGCTGGTGCAGGCGCTGTTTCTGGGGGTCAAGGCGGCGGTTGTGGTGATCGTGCTTCAGGCGCTTTTGAACCTCTCGCGCCGCGCGCTTGTCGGCGGACAAAGCTGGGCCCTCGCATGCCTTGGCTTTGCGGCGATGTTTTTCCTGTCGGTGCCGTTTCCGCTGATCATCGCGGCGGCGGCGCTCTGGGGCTATGTGGCAAGCCGGGGGCAGGTTCCCGCGCCATCCGTGGCCAAGTCGGTGCCGTTTGGGGCGACGCTGCGTACGGCTACGCTCTGGGGCGCTCTTTGGGCGGCGCCGATCCTCATCGCCTGGGCGCTTGGCGCGACCTTTCTGACCGATCTGGCGCTGTTCTTCAGCAAGCTTGCGCTGGTGACCTTTGGCGGCGCTTATGCGGTGCTGGCCTATATGACCGAAACGGTTGTGGCGACAAAGGGTTGGCTGAGCACGGCACAGATGATCGACGCGCTTGGCCTGGCGGAAACCACGCCGGGGCCGCTGATTCTTGTGACGGAGTTTGTCGGGCTTTTGGCGGGTTTTGCCAAAGGCGGGCCGGGTTTGGCCATTCTGGCTGGGATCATGACCCTTTGGGTGACGTTTACACCTTGTTTTCTATGGATATTCACCGGAGCGCCCTACATAGAACACCTGCTTGAGCGACCCCGCCTCAAGGGCGCTCTGGCGGGGATATCGGCGGCGGTGGTTGGGGTGATTGCCAATCTCTCGGTCTGGTTTGCGCTACATGTGCTGTTTGGCACGGTTACCGATACCCGTTTCGGCCCGGTGCCGGACATCACAAGCTTTTCCCCGCTCAGTTTCGCCATGTTGGGGCTTGCCGGCGTTTTATTGCTCTGGCTGCGCCTGTCTATGCTGCGTGTTTTGGGGCTCATGGTGTTGTTTGCCGGGGCTCTGCATGGTTTGAGCTAACGCCGCGCATTGCGGGTCTTTTGTTTTGCTTCGAATCCCCTATGCTGAAGCGCAGCAATTCGCCGGGGTAACGCATGTCTCGCTCAATCGACTATGGAAATCTGATGCACCGGGCCATGCGTGGCCTGATTCAAGAGGTGTTGATCGGGGTGCGCGACAACGGTTTGCCCGGCTCGCATCACTTTTTCATCACCTTTGACACGACCCACCCTGACGCCAAGCTGGCCGATTGGTTGAAAGAACGGTATCCGGCGGAAATGACCGTTGTGATGCAGCATTGGTACGACAACCTTGAGGTTACCGATGACGGGTTTTCGGTCACGTTGAATTTCGGCGATGCGCCCGAGACGCTTTATGTGCCTTACGACTCGATTCAGACCTTCGTTGATCCATCGGTGGAATTCGGGCTGCGGTTTGAAACGCAGGAAAGCGATGACGACGATGACGACGACGATGATGATTCGTCTGATCCGTTATCGCTTGAGGCAGAGCCGGAAAAGAACAATGCCGATGTTGTCAGCCTGGACAGTTTTCGCAAATAACCCGGAGTGCAGGGGCACAAGCGCCTGCGCGGCACTGTATCCTACGGTATACAGTATTGATCTTTCCGGTGCGTGCAGTATGAACAGCACAAACCGCCAGAGAGAGGCTTTGCCATGACCGAGACCCGCACCGAAACCGATAGTTTTGGCCCGCTTGACGTTCCCGCCGATAAATACTGGGGCGCGCAAACGCAGCGCTCGATCCAGAACTTCCCGATTGGTTGGGAAAAACAGCCCATCGCCATCGTGCGTGGGCTTGGTGTCATCAAAAAGGCCTGTGCGCAGGCGAACATGGCCTCCGGCAAGCTTGACACGAAACTGGGCACCGCGATCGTGCAGGCCGCAGGCGAGGTGATCGAGGGCAAGTTCGACGACAACTTTCCGCTTGTCGTCTGGCAGACCGGATCGGGCACGCAATCAAACATGAACGCCAACGAGGTCATCGCCAACCGTGCGATTGAAATCCTCGGCGGCGTCATTGGCTCCAAGGACCCGGTGCACCCGAATGACCATTGCAACATGGGCCAGTCAAGCAACGACACCTTCCCGACCGCCATGCATATCGCCACCGCGATGAGCGCGCGCGACGTGCTTTTGCCGGGGCTGGAAAAGCTGTTGGCGGGGCTTGATGCCAAGGCCGAAGAATTCAAGGATATCATCAAGATCGGCCGCACCCACACCCAGGATGCCACGCCGCTGACCCTTGGTCAGGAATTCTCGGGCTATGCCCATCAGATCCGCCAGGGGATTGCCCGCATCAAGGCCACGCTGCCCGGTATTTACGAACTGGCACAGGGCGGCACCGCCGTTGGCACCGGGCTCAACACCGCGCATGGCTGGGGCGAAACCGTGGCGGCCAATATGGCCGAAATCACCGGCCTGCCATTCGTGACCGCGCCCAACAAGTTCGAGGCTTTGGCCGCCCATGACGCGATGGTGTTCATGTCCGGCGCCTTGGCGACGGTGGCCGGCTCTTGCTACAAGATCGCCAACGACATCCGCTTTCTCGGCTCCGGCCCGCGCTCCGGTCTGGGCGAGCTGATCCTGCCCGAGAACGAACCCGGCAGCTCGATCATGCCCGGCAAGGTCAACCCGACCCAGGCCGAGGCGCTGACCCAGGTTGCGGCGCATATCATGGGCAATGACGCGGCGATCAAGTTCGCCGGAAGTCAGGGGCACTTCGAGTTGAACGTCTATAACCCGATGATGGCCTATAACCTGTTGCAATCCATTCAGCTTTTGGGCGACGCCGCCGATAGCTTTACCGAGCGGATGCTGAACGGCATCAAGGCCAACGAGCCGCGCATCGACAAGCTGATGAAGGAAAGCCTCATGCTGGTTACGGCACTTGCGCCGACCATCGGCTATGACAATGCCACCAAGGTCGCCAAGACCGCGCACAAGAACGGCACCACCCTCAAGCAAGAGGCGATTGCCCTTGGACTTGTTGACGCCGAGACCTTTGATCGCGTCGTGCGCCCGGAAGACATGATCGGCCCGAAATGACCTCGGGGCCGGTCAACCTGAACCGGTTCCGAAAAGACAAGGCGCGGGCCAAGGACAAGGCCCGCGCCGATGAAAACGCCGTCACGTTCGGGCGCAGCAAGGCGCAAAAAGAGCTTGAAAAGGCCCGCGCCGACAAGGTCCGCCGGGTGTTGGACCTGCACCGCAGGGAAGAGAATTGATGGCGGTTTCTTCTGGCTGGAAATATCCCGGGGGAGTCCCGGATGAAATCCGGGACGGGGGCAGCGCCCCCTTGAACGGACCCGCATGAGCGCGCGCCCGGTCAAGCATTCCCTGACCCTCAAGGGCCATCGTACCAGCGTGTCGCTTGAGGCGGAATTCTGGCAGGCCTTTCGCGAAATAGCTGCGCAAAAACAGATACCAATCAACGCCTTGGCTGCCGAAATTGATGCGGAGCGCGGGGTTGATATCGGGCTTGCCTCGGCGATCCGGCTTTACGTCCTGCGCCATTACCGGGCCCTGTCCTGAAACGACAAATGGCGCCGCAGCGATGCGACGCCATTTCTCTGTTTGTAAGCGGCTGATTACTCGGCCGGCTGGGGCTCTGCCACGCCATGCTTGTCGCGCAGGCTGTCGCGGTAAAGCGCCTTGGTGAGCGCAATCACCATCAGCACCATCACCATGGTAAAGGGCAGGGCGCCGATGATCATGGCGTTTTTCAGCGCCTCGAACGGATCGGCCGCCGCCCCCGAATTGCCCGCAATGATCAGCGCGCCAATCACCAGCGTCAGGATGATGCCCCAGATGATCCGGTGCTTGACCCCGGTTTCGGCCTGACCGCCCGACATGATCGTGTTCATCACAAGGATGCCCGAATCCGCCGATGTGACCAGGAAGGTCATGATCAGCACCACGCACATGATGGTGATGCCGGTCAGAAGACCGCCGTCGATCATGAAGCTGAGCGTCGCAAACAGCTTGTTGGTGTTCGAGGCACCGATGATCGCGCCTTGGGCCACGCCGCTCAGTTCAAGGTCAATCGCGGTGGCGCCAAGAATGGTCATCCAGGCAAAACACACAAGCGCCGGCGCGATGACACAGCCAAGGATGAATTCGCGCACGGTGCGCCCCTTGGAAATGCGCGCCAGGAACAGACCGACGAAGGGCGAGAACGCAATCCACCAGGCCCAATAGAAGGTGGTCCAACCGGCCTGCCAGCCGAACAGACGGCCTTGGGTGCCAGCCTCATAGGCGGCGATCTTGGTGGCCTCGGGCAATTCGGCGGCGGCGCCGGTCAGCCCGCTGGCAAAGCCGGAATAGCTGCCCCAGGCATTGGTGGCCCCCCCAAAGAGATCCCCGGCAAGCGGTGCTGCCTCGGCGGGCAGGGCGGCGGCAAAGGCATCCGACGACAACGGCCCGTAGGCGTTGAACGACAGCGACACGAAATGCAGGATGTAATCGACGAAAGCGGTGGCATATTTGGTCATCGCAAAGGCGAAAGAGCCGAAGATCACGAACACCAAAAGCAGGATGACCGACAGCACAAGGTTGAGGTTCGACAGATACTTGATCCCGCGCCCAACACCAGAGACCGCCGATATGATCGACATGCCCATGATCGCCAGAAGCGCCGCGATAAGGCCGACGGTCGAGGGCTTCGGCGTCTCACCGCTCGAATTCATCAGCCATTCCATGCCGGTGACCGCATAAACGCCATCGACGAATTGCGACACGCCAAAGCCGATGGTCACAGAGACCCCCAGAATGGTGGCCACAACGCCAAGAATATCGACCAGATCCCCGATGATGCCATTGGCCGCGCGCCCCAGAATGGGCGTCAGCGCCGAGCGGATCGTCAGCGGCATATCGCGGGTATAGGCGTAATAGGCAAGGCTAAGCCCGGTCACCACATAGATCGCCCAGGCGTGAAACCCGTAATGCGCAAAGGTATAGCGATAGGCCGAGGTCACCGCCTCGGGTGTATTGCCCTCGACGCCGCCTGCGACAATCACCGGGTTCGATCCCCAGAGACCAAGCGGCTCGGCGGTGGCGAACACCATGAGGCCGACGCCAAGACCGGCGCCGAACATCATCGAGAACCATGAAAAATTGGAAAATTCGGGCGTTTCGCCCTCGCGCCCCATCAATCGGCGGCCGGTGGCCGGGAGAAGCGCCACGATAAACAGGAAAAAGGCGAAAACGCCGGTCGCGATGATGTAAAAGGTGTTGAAGCCTTCCAGAAGCTTCCAGTTCAGGCTGGACAGCGTCGCATTCGCATTCAGCGGAAAGACCAGTGCCCAGATCACCAAAAGCACCATGGCCATTTTGGAGATAAGCGCGATCGGAAGGCTATAGCCTTCGTAAAAACCCGATGGAGCGGTCTTGATCTCCAGATCGGTAAAGGGGGGTTTGATACTCATAAGTGATTTTTCCCTGTTCCGTTTCATCTTGGCTGGGGGCGGATCTTTGTGGGTCGTGCCTTGGTCAAGGTCGCGCGAGATGCGACCGTTCGCCCCATCGCAAGAGTGTCTCACAAGGCGGAGTTTGGCGATGCGGATAAATACGGCGCTCGACCGCCGGTTTGCGACTCTTTGCGCGCCCGAAGGAACACCATTTCCCCGGTATTTCAGCAATGCTTTAGTGCGAAACAGGAAACGTGAAGTTTCCGAATCCTCACCGGGTTGCGGGCGGCGCGGTCGGTCATGTGCGATTCTGCAGGGCCACAACTGCGCATTTGCGACGCCAAAAGCGTCGTTTTTGGCGAATTTCACCCTGTCGACGGTTGCGCGGCCGGGTGCGGGCTTGTTAGGCTGGTGCATCAGGCGGGTCTTTTCGGGGTCTCGCGACAGGGCGCAAGCATCGGTCGCCTGGCGCCTCACCGGACCCAGAACGCAACACTAGCCGACACATCCTGCGTGGCCGCATTTCGCCAAAGCCTGCCCAAAGGCGGGCGTTTTTGCGCGCAAGGTCAACAGGACGGCTAAGATCAAAAGGGGGCCGTCATGGCCGAAGAAACAGTAGATACGGGCATTCCCGCGCCCGATGGTCAATCCGACCTGATCGACACCGATTACGAGGTCGGTCAGGATAATGTGCAACCACAAGTGGGGCCGTTCGGGCTTGATATCCACAACCCGGTGTTTTTCATTTCCGGCGTGTCGATCGTTTTGTTCGTCTTTTACGCCCTCGCGCTGCCCGATCAGGCCAGTGCCGTGTTCAGCTGGCTGTTTTCGGCCGTGACCAAGGGGTTTGACTGGTTCTTTCTGGGGGCGGCGAATATTTTTGTGATCTTCTGCCTGTTCCTGATCCTAAGCCCGTTTGGCAGTGTTCGCCTTGGCGGGGATGAGGCGACGCCGGATTACACCTATGTCGGCTGGTTCTCGATGCTGTTTGCCGCCGGCATGGGCATCGGCCTGATGTTCTTTGGCGTCTCTGAACCGATGAGCCATTTCGCAAGCTCGATGGGTGGCACGTCCTTGGGCGAGAACGGCCTGCGGACCGACTGGGCGCCGCTTGGCGCGGCGGGCGATGACGCGGCGGCGGCGACGCGCCTTGGCATGGCGGCGACGATCTTTCACTGGGGGCTTCACCCCTGGGCGATTTATGCGGTGGTGGCCCTCGCACTGGCGCTGTTCAGTTATAACAAGGGCTTGCCTCTGACCCTGCGCAGCGCGTTTTATCCGATCTTCGGCGAGCGGGTCTGGGGCTGGACCGGGCATGTCATCGACACGCTGGCGGTCTTTGCCACGCTGTTCGGCCTTGCCACATCGCTTGGCTTTGGCGCCGAACAGGCGGCCTCGGGGCTGACCTTCCTTTACGGGTCGGGCGATGCGGCAGAGGGCACGCGAAGCTTCATCGGTATCCCCTACGGCAATAGCGCGGAAAGCGGCGTGGAAAATTCGAGCCTGCTTTTGGTGCTGTTGATTTCGGGGATCACGGCGATTGCCCTGATCTCGGTCGTGCGCGGCCTTGATGGCGGGGTCAAGGTCTTGTCCGAAATCAACATGGGGCTGGCGGCGCTGTTGCTGGTGTTCACGCTGCTCGTCGGCGGGCCGATCTTTCTGCTGACCTTCTTCGCGGACAGCCTCTGGGCCTATCTGCAAAACCTCATTGCACTCAGCAATCCGTTCGGCCGTGAGGACACCAACTTCATGCAGGGCTGGACCGCGTTCTACTGGGCCTGGTGGATCAGCTGGTCACCCTTCGTCGGCATGTTCATCGCCCGCGTCAGCCGGGGCCGGTCGGTGCGCGAATTCCTGATCTGCGTCCTTCTGATCCCAAGCCTCGTCTGCGTGTTGTGGATGAGCGTTTTCGGCGGCACCGCCATCAGCCAGGTCGTCAATGACGGCTATACCCTGGCCAAGGATGCATCGCTGGAGCTCAAGCTGTTTTACATGCTGGATCAATTGCCGCTGGCGACGATCACCTCGACCATCGGGATTGTGCTTGTGGTGGTGTTCTTTGTCACCTCGTCGGATTCCGGCAGCCTTGTGATCGACACGATCACGGCGGGCGGCAAGGTGGATGCGCCGGTCACGCAACGGGTGTTCTGGTGCATCTTCGAGGGCGCGGTTGCCATCGTGTTGCTGGTCGGCGGCGGGCTTGCCGCGCTGCAATCGGCGGTGATTTCAACCGGCCTGCCGTTCACGCTTGTGCTTTTGGTGATGTGCTGGGCGATTTTCCGGGGTCTGCAAAGCGAAAGGCGAAGCCTCTGACGGCGTAAGCTAAATTGCGGATCATGGCCCCCCGGTGCTTGCGTGCCGGGGGGCTTTGCTGTTTTGTGCCTTCACTCACAGATTTCAGGGGGATACCGCGGTGACATTGGATGTTGAATTTGTACGGTCCCGGTTCCCGGCCTTTGCCGAGCCGTCGCTTCAGGGACAGGCGTTTTTCGAAAATGCCGGCGGGTCCTATACCTGCGCGCCGGTGATTGCCCGGCTTGAGCGCTATTATCGTCAGCGCAAGGTGCAGCCCTATGCGCCTTACGAGGCGAGCCGCCTTGCGGGCGAGGAAATGGATGAGGCCCGCGCGCGCCTTGCTGCGATGCTTGGCGTGGCCAGCGACGAGGTAAGCTTTGGCCCCTCGACCACGGCCAATACCTATGTGCTGGCGCAAGCGGTGCGCAAATGGATGGAACCGGGCGATGCCATCATCGTCACCAATCAGGACCACGAGGCCAATTCAGGCCCCTGGCGGCGTCTGGCCGAAGAGGGGTTCGAGGTGCGCGAATGGAAGGTTGACCCCGAGACCGGCGTGCTTGACCCCCAAGACCTTGAGCCGCTGCTGGATGAGCGGGTGCGCCTTGTGTGTTTTCCCCATTGTTCCAACGTCATTGGCGCGATCAACCCGGTGGTGGCGATAACCGCGCTTGCACATGCGGCGGGGGCGTTTGTCTGTGTCGACGGGGTTAGCTATGCGCCGCATGGCCTGCCGGATGTGGGCGGGATGGGGCCGGACATCTATCTGTTTTCGGCCTATAAGACCTATGGGCCGCATCAGGGCATCATGGTGATCCGCCGCGAGCTTGGCAAGCTGTTGCCCAATCAGGCGCATTATTTCAATGCCGATACGCTTTATAAACGCTTCACCCCCGCGGGCCCCGATCATGCACAGGTCGCGGCAAGTGCGGGCATGGCGGATTATTTCGACGATCTGGCGGCGCATCACGGCATCACCGGCGACGCCTCGTCGCGGGCGATTGGCGTGCATGACCTGATGCGCGGCCATGAGGTAACGCTGTTGCAGCCGCTTCTGGATTACCTCAAGGATCGCAATTCGGTGCGGCTTTTGGGCCCCGACCGCGCCGAAACCCGCGCGCCGACCGTGGCGGTTGCCCTGAACCGACCCGGCGAAGAGGCGGCGACAGCGCTTGCCAAACACGGCATCATGGCGGGGGGCGGCGACTTTTACGCGGTGCGCCCGCTAACGGCGATGGGGATTGATCCCGCGCAGGGCGTTTTACGGCTGAGTTTCGTGCATTACACAAGCCGCGACGAGATTGATAAACTATTGACGGCCCTCGACGATATTCTTTGATCCGCGCCCCGCGCCGCGACGTATGACTTGAAAAGACCGGGGCAGGACATGAGTGACAACAGACCGACAATCCTATGGCTGCGGCGCGATTTGCGTCTTGCGGGTCATCCCGCACTTGTTGCGGCCTGCAAGAGCGGTGCGCCGGTCATCCCGGTTTTCATCCATGACCATAGCGTCGATGCCTTGGGCGCCGCGCCGAGATGGCGGCTTGGCCTGTCTCTGGCCGAAATGGCGCGCGCGCTTGAGGATAAGGGCAGCCGGCTTATTCTGCGCCGGGGCGGTGCGCTTGAGGTGTTGCGCGCGCTTGTGGCGCAAACCGGGGCAGGGGCGGTGCATTGGTCGCGGCTCTATGATCCGCAATCCATCGAGCGGGACAAGGCGGTCAAGGCGGCGCTTCGCGAGGACGGCGTCGATGCCCAGAGCCATGCCGGCCACGTGCTCTTCGAACCCTGGAGCGTCGAGACCAAGACCGGCGGTTATTACAAGGTCTATAGCCCGATGTGGCGCGCGGTGAAGGACCGCGACGTTGCCCCACCGCTCGTGGCGCCCGCGACGATCCCCATGCCGGACCAGTGGCCCGAAAGCGATGCGCTTGAGGATTGGAAGATGGCCGCCGCGATGCGGCGCGGCGCGGCGGTTTGCGCGCCCTATCAGCGGGTTGGCGAGGCGGCGGCGATGCAGCGGTTGCATGAGTTCACCAGCGGCGCAATTGGCGGTTACAAGGATGATCGCAACCTTCCGGGGGTGGATGGCACCTCGGGCCTGTCGGAAAACCTCGCTTGGGGCGAGATTTCCCCTTGCCAGTGCTGGCATGCGGGGCAACGCGCGCTGCATGAGGGCGCCAAGGGGGCGGAGACCTGGATCAAGGAGTTGATCTGGCGCGAGTTTGCCTATCATCTGATGTATCACACGCCGCATATCCTGCATGACAATTGGCGCCGGGAATGGTCGGCTTTCCCCTGGAACGAGGATGGTGATGCGCCGCATGTTCTGGCCTGGAAACAGGGGCGCACCGGGGTGCCCTTTGTCGATGCCGCCATGCGCGAGATGTATGTCACCGGGCGCATGCACAACCGTGCGCGGATGATCGTGGCAAGTTACCTGACCAAGCACCTGATGACCCATTGGCGCGTCGGGCTTGAGTGGTTCGCCGAGTGCCTGACCGATTGGGATATCGCCGCCAATGCCATGGGCTGGCAATGGGCGGCGGGCTGTGGCCCGGATGCGGCGCCCTATTTCCGGGTGTTCAACCCCGAAACCCAGCTTGACAAGTTCGATCCCAAGCGGGTCTATACCCGCCGCTGGATCGCCGAAACCGAGGCAAATCCGTCCGACACGGCGCTATCCTATTTCGCGGCGATCCCGCGCCGCTGGGGCCTTGATCCGCAGGACAAATACCCCGCGCCGCTGGTCGATCTGGCCGAGGGGCGCAAGCGCGCCCTAGAGGCCTATAGCGGCCGGGACTTCTGAAAATCATGAATGATATTGATCAATCTGGGCCTGAGGCCCTAGTCTATGCACAAGAAATAATGGGGACACAGCGCATGATCCTGACCGACACCACCGGCCAGAAAGACCTGCCGCGCTATTTCGCGCAGGTGTTTGAGCTTACCAAAAAGATCAACGCCGGGCGCCTTGACTATGTTTTGCCCGATGGCAGGGTGTTTCGCGCCGAGGGGCCCAATCCCGGCCCGGTGGCCGAGGTGGTGGTGAAGAACCCCGATTGCTTTGCACGCCTCATTCGCGAGGGCGACCTTGGTTTTTCGGATGCCTATCTTGATGGCTGGTGGGATACGCCCGATCTTCAGGCGCTGATGGATTTCGTGCATACCGACAATGATGTGATCTATGACGGCTTTCCCGGCATGTCGCTTGTGCGCATCTATGAGCGGCTGCGCCATTGGCTCAGGGGGAATTCCAAGCGACAGGCGAAAAAGAACATCAGCCATCACTATGACCTTGGCAACGATTTCTATCGCCTTTGGCTTGATGAAACGATGACCTATTCCAGTGCGCTGTTTGAAACCGGGCAGGAAAGCCTTGAGCGCGCCCAGATCGCGAAATACGCCAGCATGGTTGATCAGATGGGGGTAAAGCCCGGCGATCACGTGCTTGAAATCGGCTGTGGCTGGGGTGGATTTGCCGAATATGCGGCGCGCGAGCGTGGCTTGCGGGTAACCGGGCTTACCATCAGCCGCGAACAGCTTGCCTATGCCAGGGATCGGATCGCCAAGGCCAACCTGTCGGATATGGTGGACCTCAAGCTTCAGGATTATCGCGACGAGCGTGGCACTTATGACGGCATCGCCAGCATCGAGATGTTCGAGGCGGTGGGCGAAAAATACTGGCCGTCCTATTTCGAGACCGTGCGCGAGCGCCTGCGCCCCGGTGCCATGGCCACGCTTCAGGTCATCACCGTCGAGGATCGCCGTTGGGAGGCCTATCGCAAGGGTGTTGATTTCATTCAGAAATACATCTTTCCCGGCGGCATGCTGCCAAGCCCGAGCGTGTTGCGCGCCGAGGCGGAAAAGGCCGGCCTTGTCGTGGCGCGCTCGATCGAATTTGGCCAGGGCTATGATCAGACACTGCGCCGCTGGCATGAGACCTTCAACGCGAAATGGGATCAGATCGCGGCCATGGGCTTTGACGATCGGTTCCGGCGGATGTGGAATTTTTACCTCACCTCTTGTGCCTCGACCTTTCACGTGGGTAACTGTGACGTGACACAAATCACGATCACAAGGCCAAGATGAATGCCCGTAACAGATAAAATGCCGACTGCGGCCAAGATGGTTGCCGCTGTCGGTCTAGGAGCATTGGGGTGGATCGCCTCAGAGGTGTTTCGCCCGCTTATGCCGCCCGAAACGAATTTCGGGATGTTCAACGAGGTCAATGTCGTGCTTGGCCTGCTCTGTGGCTGGTTCGTGATGGGCAAGCGGCTTGGCTATGGCTATGCCGAGGGCTTTAGCGCGGGGTTGACCGGGCTTGGCGCGCTGGTGTTCTGGGCGCTTTTCCTGCAAAGTTTCAATGAAATGCTGCGCCGCGCGCTTGATAATCGCTATGATGGCCCGGTCGAGGGGCTTACGGCGGTGATGGAACTTGGCGTGGAATACGGCGCCTATATGCTGAACGGTCCGTTGATCGGGCTGTTGCTGACCGGGGGTATCCTTGTGGGCCTGGTGGCGGAATGGGCCTCGCATCGGTGGTCGTGAACGGACCGCTTTTCATATATGGCCCGCTAGGTTTTACACCGATTTTACGCAGGATTTTGGGGCCTGAAGGGGTTGGGCATCTGCGCATCGCACATCTGCCCGGCTTTGAGGTGACAAGCACCGGCGAGGCCGCGATCATGGCGGGCCTTGCGCCCGGCGCCGGGCAGGCCGAAGGCTGGTTTGTATCGGATCGCGACGCGGTGCAACGCCTGAGCTATGTGGCCGAGGTTTTTGACCTTGGCGCGCCGATCCCGGTGACGGTCGATCATGCGGGCCTGTGCGCCGAGGCACAAACCTTTCCCGGCCATCCCGGCGCATGCCGCTGGCACCAGGGGGCCTGGGCCGAGCGGTGGGGCGATCTTTTGGCGACTGCGGCGGATGAATTGACCGAGCTTGCCGCAGAGTTCGAGGCCGGGCAAATGGCCGGACGCGTGCCGATGATCCTGTCGCGTGCGGCCGCCCGGCTGGCGGCAAAGGCCGACGCTCCGGCCGATCTGCGATCTGCGACACCCGCAAGCGGGGTCGAAGAATACGACTCGGCAATAACGCATGCGGGCTTTTTTCTAAGTCGCGACTATACCCTGAGCCACCCACGCTTTGACGGCACGATGAGCGCGCCCCTGCGCCGCGAGGTTTTTGTGGCCACCGATGCGGCGTTGGTTTTGCCTTATGATCCGGCCAGTGACCGCGTCTTGCTGGTGGAACAGTTTCGCATGGGCCCCTATGGGCGCGGCGATGCTCGC
>JAVVFB010000071.1:0-13564 GCA_032251095.1 Roseovarius sp.
TCTTCTGATCAAGCAAATCGCCGTCGAAGCCGGCATCGCGCCACAAAAGGTCACGCCGCACACGCTGCGCCATGCCTTCGCCAGCCACCTGCTGGCCGGCGGCGCCGATTTGCGCGCGATCCAGACATTGCTGGGCCATGCGGACCTCGCGACCACCGAGATCTATACCCATATCCTCGACGAGCGGCTCAAGACGCTGGTGCTCGATCACCACCCGCTGGCACGGCGCGCACCGCAGGACACGTCCGATGACGGCTAGGCGCGAACGCGCCCGCACCCCCCCGCGTCAATTGGTGACTTGATCGCGACGCCGCCGCTGCCCATAACCGTAAGCGACACGTACAATAACGATTGCAGAATGGACCCTTCACCACCTTTTCTCGATGCCACCTTCTGGGTGACCAGCGGGGCGATCCTGGCGCTGCTGGTGCTGTCCGCCTATTTCTCGGGCAGCGAAACCGCACTTACCGCCGCCTCGCGCGGCAAGCTCCGGGCGCAGGCTGACAAGGGCTCTCGCGGGGCGGCACTCGCGCTCAGGATCACCGAGGACAACGAGCGGCTGATCGGCTCGGTGCTGCTTGGCAACAACCTGGTCAACATCCTTGCCGCATCGCTGGCCACCGCCCTCTTTACCCGGCTTTTCGGCGAATCTGGCGTGGCACTCGCCACGCTGGTGATGACCCTGCTGGTGCTGATCTTCGCCGAGGTGCTGCCCAAGACCTATGCCATCACCAATGCCGAAACCGCGGCGGCACGCACCGCGCCGATCATCGTGCAGGTGATCCGGGTCTTCGCCCCGGTGGTCTCGGCCGTGCGCTGGCTGGTGCGCGGCGTGCTGCGCGTCTTCGGCGTGCAGGCCGACCCCGACAGCCATATCCTGGCGGTGCGCGAGGAAATCGCCGGCGCGCTCTATCTGGGCCATTCCGAGGGCGTGGTCGAAAAGGAAGACCGTGATCGCATTCTGGGCGCGCTCGACCTGGGCGAGCGCGCGGTCGAGGAGATCATGCTGCACCGCAGCCAGATCGAGATGATCGACGCCGGCGACGCGCCCGAGGCGATCCTGGCGCAATGCCTCAAATCCACCCATACCCGGCTGCCCATCTACCGCGACGACCCCGAGAACATCATCGGCGTGGTCCATGCCAAGGACCTGCTGCGCGCCATGCACAAGCTTGTGACAGGATCAACTGCGAGCGTTAAGGCGTTGAGCAAGTTCGATATTACCAGCGTTGCACGCAAACCCTACTTTGTACCGGAAACCACCACCCTTGACGATCAGATGCGTCAGTTCCTGCGCATGCGCAGCCATTTTGCCCTTGTGGTGGATGAATACGGGACGCTTCAGGGCCTGATCACGCTTGAGGATATTCTGGAAGAAATCGTTGGCGAGATTACCGATGAATTCGACCCCGACGCCGAACATGCGATCCGCAAGAGTGACGACAACCAGTTTCTGGTTGATGGCGCGATGACCATCCGCGATCTCAATCGCGCGACGGACTGGACCCTGCCCGACGAGGCCGCCAATACCGTGGCGGGCCTTGTCATTCATGAGGCGCAGATGATCCCGAAAGTCGATCAGGTATTCATCTTTCACGGTTTTCGTTTCAAGGTTGTCGCGCGCAAGGACAACCGGATCACCAAGCTGAAAATCGGCAAGATCTAGAGCTTGCAGAACGTGCTTTCTCAATAGGTTGGCGTGTTGCGTGAATGTTAATGAACGCGACATGCTCTTAGGCATCATACCCGCGCCGGGCTTAATCGTTCTTGATCGGAAAGACGAAACAGCGATCCCGCCGCAGCATGAGCCAGAGCGGCTTGCCGGGCTTGGGCAGGAACACGTTCGGCACCGTCGCGCGCAGGATCGAGCCGTCGTGATCCATGCGAAACTCCACCAGGCTCTCTGAGCCGATAAAGCGCGAGCGCATCACCACGCCGCGTGCCGGCGTGCCGTCCTGCGGGGTTGGGTTCGGGCCACGCCCGGCGCGATCAAAGTCGATCTTGATATGCTGCGGGCGAATGACGATTTCGACCTCCTGACCGTCCGGCACGCCGGGCGCCAGAAAATGCCCGAACGGCGTTTGCGTCAACGCACCGTGCACTGTGCCGCGTATCACGTTGATATCACTGAAGAACGCGACCGCGCTTCGGTCCACCGGGGCGTTATAGATGTTATAGGGCGCGCCCTGTTGAACGATGCGCCCGTCGCGCATGAGCGCGATTTCGTCGGCCATGCGCATGGCTTCTTCGGGTTCATGTGTGACCAGCAGGACCGCGGTATCCTCTTCGCGCAGGATATCGAGGGTCTCATCGCGGATGCCATCGCGCAGGCGGTTATCAAGCCCGGAAAACGGCTCGTCCATGAGCATGATGCGCGGGCGCGGCGCAAGGGCACGGGCAAGCGCCACGCGCTGTTGCTCGCCCCCCGAAAGCTCGTGCGGATAGGCGTCAAGATAGCGCCCCATGCCAACCCGGTTAAGCAATTCCTTAACGCGCGACGCCATTGCCGTCTTGTCACCGCTCAGGCCAAACGCCACGTTCTGCGCCACAGTTAGATGTGGAAACAGGGCAAAATCCTGAAACATCAACCCGATATGGCGTCGCTCGGGGGGCACGCGAAACACCGTGTCACAGATCAGCGCACCATCGACCCAGATCTCGCCCGCATCCTGCATCTCCACGCCCGCGATCATCCGCAACGTCGTCGATTTGCCACAGCCAGACGGCCCAAGCAAACAGGTCACCTGCCCCGGCATCACCCGAAGAGAGACGTCATTCACCACAGTGCGGCCGTCATAACGGCGCAGCATATGCTTGATTTCCAACCGGGGTTCCTGGGTCTGCACCGGGGCCTCTTGTCTATCCGATCAAATCTATCGGGTTTTTCTCACAGCCAGATAACAACCCTGCGCCCGCTTCGCAAGCCATCACTCCAGCCGGGTGCATTGACACGGCCGCTACAAGGTGGTGTCATTCGGCGGATTTATACCGTTGGAGTTGACCTGAAATGCGTTTTTTGATCGGGGCGACCACCGCCCTCTGTTTTGCCTTTCCTGCCTTTGCCGACACGCAAAGCGACGCCCGCGACGCCCGTGTGGCCGTTGCCAAGGACTATGTCGAGGCCACGATGAAGGATATGGATATCCAGGATTTCATCCGCCAGCTTTGGACCCCTATGATCCAGCAAATGGCCAATAACCGCCAGCCGATGTCGCCCGAACAAATCGACCAGATCGAAAAGCTGTTCTCGGACGAGCTGACCCAGCCTTTGACCGATGTCATGCTTCAACAGGACAGGATCATGGCCGATCTGATGACGCTTGAGGAACTGACCGCGCTGCGCGATTTCTACCTGTCCGAGCATGGCCGCGCGGTGATGGAAAAGATGCCGCAGCTTGCTCAGATCCAACAGCCGATGATTTCGGCCGTGCTGCAAAAGGCGATGCCGGTGATGATGCCAAAGATCGAGGCGATCACCCTCACGGACGCGACCAAGTAGACGCAGGCTTCAAAACGGCCCGGGCCGCCCTCAGGCCCGGCGCCTCGCCGCCCGCGCCAAGGCGCTCAAGCGTGACCTGCATCGCCGGGCTTTGAGTGCCGGGATTGTCCATCAAGCCAAGCAAGGACGGCGTTATAAGCTCGGCGCGACAGGCCTTGCCGATGAATTCGGGCACGGCACGGGTGTCGCTCACCAGATTGACAAGCGTCAGCGTATCCACCCGCAGCATGCGCGAAATCAACGTGCGGCTAAGCCAATTCATGTCATAGGCGATCACCATCGGCGTGCGCGCCGCCGCCAGTTCAAGCGAGACCGTGCCAGAGGCCGCAAGCGCCCAATCCGCCGCGTGAAAGGCACAGGCTTTTTGCTCTGTAAAAGCCACCGCAGCTTGCCCGTCTTCCGGGGCCAAAACCAATGGCTTGATCGCCCAGTCGGCAACCAGATCGCGCACCAAATCGGCGAGATGCCGCGTGGTCGGCAAGACGAGGCGAGTCTCGGGGCGCTCGACCGCCAGCCGGGCAATCACCTCGCCAAAAACCGGGGTCAGGCGGTTCACCTCTGTGCGCCGCGATCCGGGCAGCACCATCAAGAGCGGCGCATCGGTCAGGCCGTGGCGGGCGCGAAACGCGGCCACGTCCTGCGCGCTCGGGCGCGGCTCGGCCACCACGGGATGGCCGACGAAATCGCACTCCATCCCGGCAGCGGTCATAAAGGGCGGCTCGAACGGCAGAAGGGCAAGCACATGGTCGATGCAGCGCGCCATTTTCACCGCCCGCCCGGCCCGCCACGCCCAGACCGAGGGCGCCACGTAATGCACAGTGCGGATCGCGCTTGCGGCCTTGACGCGGCGCGCGACGCGCAGGCAGAAATCGGGGCTGTCAATGGTGATCAGGATATCCGGCGCCTCGGCCATGACCGCCGCGACGGTCTGGTTCAGGCGCCGTTTGAGCCGTGGATAGTTCACCAGAACTTCGCCAAGGCCCATCACGCTCAGCTCGTCCATCGGGAACAGGCTTTGCAGGCCCTCGGCCTGCATCAAGGGGCCGCCTATCCCGGAAAATGAAACCTCGGTCAGGGATTTGAGACCGGCCATCAGCGCCGCACCAAGCCTGTCGGCAGAGGCCTCGCCGGCAATCACGAACACCCGCATCAGAGCGACCGGGTGGCGAGAAATAGGCCCGACTGCGCGAGGGCGGCAAAGGTCTGATCCCGCTCAAGGATCATCACCCGTCCCGGTTCGATCACCAGACCGGCCAGCCCCGCCGCCGCCACGCCCGCGATGGTGGTCGGGCCAATGGCCGGCATGTCCACGCGCAGATCCTGCCCGCGCTTGGCCGCCTTGACAAAAACCCCCGCTGCCTTGGGGCGATGCGCGGGATCGGTCGCCGCCACAAAGCCCAAAAGAGCATCGGTGCCCTGCGCGGTCTCGATTCCAAGGCATTGCCCGCCCGCCACGACACAGCCCTGCCCGATATCAAGCGGCGACAGGGCCGCGAGGATATCGGCCGCGCGCGCCGCGTCGGCCTCGGCCTCGGCATCCATGAGCGGCCCGGCAAGAAACCCCGGACCGGCGGCCAGGTCATCCAACAGCTCATGGGCGCCCAGAACGTCAAACCCCTGCTCTTCAAAGATCGAAATCACCGCGCTAAAAAGCCCGTCATCGCCGCCCTGCATCGCCGCCAAAAGGCGCGGTGCGACAGCCTTGGTGAAGTCATCAAACGCCGTCGGATCGAGGCTCGGGCGGGCAAGGCTGCCGGCCAGAACTATGCGGCTGACCCCGGCACGACGCAGCGCAGCGATCAGGGTGCCAAGGGTTTCGAACCGATGTTCCCCGGCCCCGGCCCCAAGACCGTGGGGCACACCGGCAAAGCCGATCTGCACCGCCTCTGGATAGGCCCGAGCAAGCGCGACCGGCAAAGCGCCGCCGCCTGCAAGGATCGCCAGACGCCCCGCCACCCCTAGTCCCGTCCCGGTGTAAGGTAGGACCGGTCGGCATGGCCGGTCACGAAGTCGACGATCTGGCGCACATAGGGGCTATCGGTTTCCTCCCCCATGCGGCGGGCGCGATCCTGAAATGTGCCCTCGCCCTGTGCCAGCATCTGAAACGCGGCGCGCAGGGCGATGATGTCGTCACGCGACACGCCGCGCCGCTTGAGCCCGATCAGGTTCAGCCCGTCAAGCGCCCCGCGCGGGGCCTGGACAAGCCCATAGGGGATGACGTCATTGGTCACCATGCTTAGCGCACCGATGATGGCGCCCTGCCCCACGCGCACCCACTGATGAATGCCCGACAGACCGCCAATGATGACATCATCCTCGATCACGCAATGCCCGGCAAGAGCACCGCCATTGACCACGACAACCCGATTGCCGATCTGGACATCATGCGCCACGTGGCATCCGGCCATGAACAGCCCGTCATCGCCGATCCGGGTGATCCCGCCTCCGGCCGCGGTGCCGGTATTCATCGTCACATGTTCGCGGATACGGTTGCGCGCCCCGATGACAAGCTGCGTCGGTTCGCCCTTGTACTTGAGATCCTGCGGCACCTCCCCGATACAGGCAAATGGAAAGATGACCGTATCATCCCCGATCACCGTATCGCCGGCCAGAACCACGTGCGACTTGAGCCGCACCCTGTCGCCAAGGCGCACCTCAGGCCCGACATGGCAAAACGCGCCAATCTCACAGCCCTGACCGATGACCGCACCCGGTTCGACAAAAGCACTGGGGTGAACGCGGGTCTCGGTCATCGGGCTCACTCTTTGGGAAGGTCCATCATCGCCGTGAAATCGGCCTCGGCGGCCATTTCGCCATCGACCTCGGCAACGCCGCTGAATTTCCAGACCTTGCCGCCGGGCTTGCCGCGCACCGTCTTGAGCTTCATTTCAAGCACATCCCCCGGCACAACCATGCGACGGAACTTGCAGTTATCAATCGCCATGAAATAGACCAGCATCTCGCGGTCCTCCATGCCAAGCGCGGTGCCCACCATCACCGCAGCCGTCTGGGCCATCGCCTCGACAATGGTGACACCGGGCATGATCGGCTTGCCGGGAAAATGGCCCTGGAAATGCGGCTCGTTCATGGTGACGTTCTTCAGTCCGCGCGCACTCTGATAGCTGTCGATATCGACCACCTTATCCACTAGCAGGAACGGATAGCGATGCGGGATAATCCGCTGGATCAGGTGAATATCAGCAGTCTTGAGGGGCTCGGTCATGGATCGTCCTTATGCGTCATTATGGAGGTTGCCCCGACAGGATGCGTCGAGGGTTGGCAAAGACGGCCTATTCGGCGGTCGGCTTGGGCGGCGTGACGGCATTGCGGCTGGGGCCACTTTCCGGCCCCTGCCCAATCTGCGCGTTGACCCGCTGAATGGCAAGATCGGTGATATCGGCCACGCCAGAGCGCAGCAGAACGGCCCTGACATCCATGATCACAACCCCGCCGGACTCGTTTAGGATATCGCCAAGAACCGGTTCGACCACACGCATGAACTGAAGCGGCGTAATCTCGCGCTGTCGTTCCAGATCGCGTGACATGCGTTCGCTGTTCTGGCGCAATTGCTGCACCTTGGTATCGAACGCGTCGGCCAGATCGCGAAACTCTTCCGCCGAGAGACTGGGGCGCCGCTCTGTCAGCGATTTTTCCTCGCTTTCAAGCTCTGCTTCGATCCCGCGGTTATGCGCGAGCAGGTTATCGCGATCGGCCTGAATGGCGGATAAGAGCCGCTGACCGTAAAGGGTTTCATTCAACAGTCGCTCAGGGTCTAGCACCAGAATGTCGCTTTGCACAACGCCAGCCTGCTGGGCGCGTGCGGGCGCGTCAACAGCACCGAAAAGCGCCAGCAAGAGCCCCGCAAGGGCAAGGCCCCCGCGCATGATCAGAATTCCGTTTTGACCGTCAGGTCAAAGGTCTGTTCAAAATCGCCCGGCTCTTTTTTCAGAGCATTGGAAAAGTTCATCCGCAGCGGCCCGAACGGCGATGACCAGAACACCGATACCCCGATCACGTGGCGATCATTGAAGTTTTTTGACCCCACCGCCCCAGTCGCATTGCGCGAATTGATCCCCCAGATCGACCCGATATCATAAAACGCCCCGCCGGAGATGCCATATTCATCCGGCAGACCAAGCGGAAATTCGGCCTCGAACTTGAGAGCCGCAAAGTAATTCCCGCCCAAAACTTCGTCGCCCTCGACCGGCCCCATCCCATTGGGTTCGAACCCGCGGATGATCTGGTTGTTGAAGCGGTTCAAAAAGCGGCTGTCCTGACCTTTCGAGAAATTGATCGCCCCACCTTCCAGAATGGCGCGCAGGGTCACATCTTCGTTCATGACCGTGGTCTGCCCAACAAGGCGGCCCGTGCTCTTGATATATTCGTTATCGCCGCCAATCCCGGCAAATTCCTGACCAAAGGACAGCAACACACCCGCATTCGGGTTAAGCCCGGTGCGCCGCGTATCATGCGAGAATTCATAGCCAAGCGCGCTTGTCCAAAGCGCACCCTGTGTGACCTCGGCCTGCAAAATGCCCGAGATGCCGCGATATTTCGACATATCCTCATAGGTCGCATTATAGAACAGGCCCAAACGTCCGTTTTCGCTGATCGGGAAGGTCAGGCTTGGGCGGAAGGTGCCAATTGTGGTGTCAAACAGGCTGTTGTCGTCCTCGGTTTCCTGCAAGGCGAAATCAAGCCCGAAGGCCACGTCGCGGCCAAGAAAGGCAGGTTCGACAAAACCAAGGTTATAGTTGATCGTATCCTTGCTGGCCGCAATCTGCGCCGTAAGCTGTTGGCCGCGCCCGATAAAGTTACGCTCGCTAAAGCCAAGCTGAATGCCAAGCCCGCTATTGGTCGAAAAGCTGGCACCGATCGACACGTTGCCGGTGGTGGTTTCCTCGACATCGGTTTCGATCACAACCTGATCCGGGCGCGAGCCTTCGCGCGCATTGACATTCACATCCGAGAAATATTGCAGCGCGCGAATACGATCCGCCGCCTGACGGATGGCGCGCGGGTTGAAGGGATCGCCCTCAACCGCATCGAACTGGCGCCGGATCACCCGGTCAAGCGTCGTCGTGTTGCCCTCGATATCAATCCGCTCGACAAAGACACGCGGCCCCCGTGTAAGGACAAATTCCACATCAAGCGTCAGGTCGCGATCATTGCGGGTGATGCGCGGATCAACCCGCAGGAAATCCACCCCGTTCTTGATCGCAAGGCGTTCCATCCGCGCGATCGAATTCTCGACCAGGGTGGGCGAGTAGACCACACCGGGGCGCAGTTTGAGAGTGTTGTGATAGGGTTCGGCCTCAACGCCGTTCATGTCACTTGTGGTTGTGATCTCGCCAAACCGGAACTGCTGGCCTTCCTGAACATTGAAGGTCACGAAATAGGCGTCCCGCTCGCGCGCGAGTTCGGCATTGGTGCCGGTGACGCGGAAATCCACATAGCCGCGCGAGTTGTAGAAATCTGTCAGAACCTGACGGTCAAACTGAATGCGGTCCTCGACAAAGGTGTCTCGCTCGATCAGCGCGCGCAACAGGCCGGTCTGTTTGCTCTGGATCACCCGGCGCAGGCGACGGTCCGAATAGGCGCGGTTGCCGGCAAAGCCGATCCGCTGAACCTCGATCTTGCTGCCCTCGAAAATCTCGAACACCAGGTCCACGCGGTTGTCGCTGCGCCGGATCACCTTGGGCGTAACGCGCGCCGAGATCCGGCCGTTCTGGCTATAGGCCTCGGCCAGGGTCGCGGCGTCGCGCTCGGCCTGTGTCGGGCTATAGACCTGCCGCACGTTGCTTTTGATAAAGCCAGAAAGGTCTTCATCCTTCAGCTTCCTGTTGCCTTCAAAGGCAATGCGGTTGATCGTGGGATATTCGGTGACCCGGATCAAAAGACTGTTGCCCTGCGGCACCATCTCAACCCGCTCGAACAGGCCGCTGGCAAGGATTTTCTGATAGGCCTCGTTCAACTCGCCCGCCGATACCGTCTGGTTTCGCGCAATTCCGGCATAGGTAAGAATCGTCGACGGCTCGATCCGCTGGTTGCCCTCGATCGTCACAGTGGAAAACCGATAGGATTGCGCCTCTGCCTGCCCCGCGCCCGCCATCATGACAAGCCCCAGCAAAACAGCACAAATCGCGCCCTTCATGCTCTTCACTATCGAAAAGAGCCCAAGGCGCGTCAGTTGGTCAACTTTATTGTGATTCATTGCTCAAACCCAGTCAGACATCCAATTGAAGATGTCAGTACCCCGTCTGTCTGGCCTTGTCAAAACGCGAGTTGGCGCGGCAGGCCCTTCAGAGCGTGCCAAGAAATCCTGCGCAAACAAACGCAACAACAAGCGTCGTGCCATAGAGCAGCAAATCCGCATTGACGTTCACCAGAACGCTCAGCCCGCGATAGCCCTGTTTGATATGTTGCATGGCGTCCTACACCTTGGTTTGATCTGCGTTTCTTAAGCTTTGCCTAAAAATTGTGACCATTTACCGGGCGAATTGCGGCAAATTTCTGGCAGTCGTGAATTTCACTGTTCCATAAATACTCAAATTCCGCGCTCTGGTCGTGCAGCACGCTCTGCCATGAACCGCGTCAGCCGCCGCAAGCCTTCTTCGATATCCGCCGTGGCGCGGGCATAGGAAAACCGCAGGGTGCCAGCCCCGCGCACAGGGTCGAAATCAAGCCCCGGCGTCACCGCAACCCCGGCTTTTTCAAGGATTTCGGCCGCAAAGGCGCGGCTGTCATTGCTCATATGGCTGACATCGGCATAGATATAAAACGCCCCATCCGGTGGCGCGATCCGGTCAAACCCGGCCTTGGGCAATCCTTCAATCATCAGCGCGCGATTGGCGCGGTAAACCGCCATGTTCGCCTCAAGTTCCGCGCCGCATTCCAGTGCGGCCAGCGCGGCCACCTGGCTTGCATGCGGCGGACAGATGAACAGGTTCTGCGCCAGCCGCTCGATCACCCGCACATGATCCTCGGGCACCACCATCCAACCGACCCGCCAGCCGGTCATGCTGAAATACTTGGAAAACGAGTTGACCACGTAACACTCATCCGTGATCTCAAGCGCGCTCACCGCCTTGGCCTCATATTCGATGCCGTGGTAAATCTCGTCGCTGATAAAGCTTGCCCCCTGCCCTTGCGCCGCCGCGATAAGATCGGACATCGCCCCACGATCCAGCATCGTGCCGGTGGGATTCGCCGGGCTTGCCACCAAAAGCCCGCTCAGGTTCTGGCCGACGAGGTCGCCCGCGACCGGTTGCAGGCGATTATCCGCCGTCGTTTGAATACCCACCGGCACAAGATCAAGCGCGCGCAAAATCTGGCGATAGCTGGGATAGCCGGGGCTGCCGATTCCCACCCGGTCGCCCGCATCAAACAGCGCCGTAAACGCAAGAATGAACGCCCCTGACGAGCCCGGCGTCACGATCACCCGCTCGGGCGAAAGGTCAACATTATACCACTCGCCATAAAGCCGCGCGATGCGCGCCCGCAAGTCCGGCAGGCCAAGCGCCACGGTATATCCCATCGCGTCCTGCTCCATGGCCCGGCCAAGGGCCGCGCGCGCGCCCAAGGGGGCCGCCGTGCCCGGCTGGCCCACTTCCATATGGATGATGTGACGGCCTGCGGCCTCGGCCCGGCGCGCCGCCTCCATCACATCCATCACGATAAAGGCATCGACCTGTGACCGGGTTGAGTTCCGCATCGCTTTGCTCCTAGACTGTGTGTGTTTGATCCCTCGTTTCACTGGGAAAGGCCCCTGCCGTCAATGCAACTTCTCCGATTTCTTCTGATTTGCGCGATCCTGACGCTTGGTTTTGGCGCCCCCGCGCGCGCCATTACCCTGCTGCGCGATCCCGACATCGAACATGCGCTGCGCGAACTGGCCACCCCGATCCTGCGCGCCGCCGGGCTAAGCGCGAACCGGGTCGATATCCTGATCATCGACGATCCCAACCTCAATGCCTTCGTGGTTGATTCCGACAGCATGTTCATTCATTCCGGCCTGATCCTGCGGATGAACACTCCGGCGATGCTGCAATCGGTGATCGCCCATGAGGCCGCACATATTGCCAATGGCCACCTGATGCGCCGCCCCGTCAATGCGCGCAACGCGCGCACCGCGGCCGGCCTCGGCGCTGCTCTGGCCGTCGCCGCCGGGGCGATCGCAGGCAGTGGTGAATTCGCCGCCGGGGCCGCCGCCGGCCTTCAGGGCGCTGCGATGCGCAGCTTCTTTTCGCACACCCGCGCCGAAGAAAACGCCGCCGATCAAAGCGGCATGCGCTTCATGAAGGGGGCCGGTGTCGATCTCAACGGATCGGTCGAGGTGATGGATATCTTTCGTGGCCAGGAGGCGCTGTCGCTCGGGCGTCAGGATGCCTATGCACGCACCCATCCGCTCTCGCGGGATCGCTACCGCGTGATCAACCAGATCGCCGGCACCCAGACCACGCCGCCCGCCCCCGACCCGCAAGCCAGCTACTGGTTTGCGCGTGCCAAGGGCAAGCTTTCGGCCTTTCAGCGTTCGCCGAAATGGACCCTGACGCGCGCCGGGGAAAGCGGCTTTGAGGATGTGAAACTGATGCGCCAGGCGGTGGCCTATCACCGTCAGGCCGACCTGCGCCGCGCCATTGCGGCGATTGATGGCGCGGTGGCGCTGCGCCCCAAGGATCCCTACCTGCATGAACTGCGCGGGCAAATCCTGATGGAAAGCCGCCAGATCAAGCCGGCCGTCGCCGCCTATGCGCGCGCCACCAACCTTGCCTCGAACAACGCCCTTATCCTTGGCTCTTACGGGCGCGCTCTTTTGGCGGATGGCCAATTTTCCAAGGCCCAGCAGTTTCTGGAAAAGTCGCGCGCGCGCGATGGCCGTGACCCGCGCATCCTGCGCGACCTTGCGGTGACCTACGCCAAGCAGGGCAATAACGGCATGGCCTCGGTTCTGACGGCGGAACGATATGCCATGATCGGACGCCTGAAAGACGCCGAAATCCACGCCACCCGCGCCTCTGATCTGTTGGCGCGCGGATCTGCGGCTTGGCAACGGGCGCAAGATGTGCTCTCTGCCGCGCAAGCTGCTGAAAAACGGAGATAAGAGAAAAATGCCCTTGATACGCCCCCTTCTGAGTGCCGCCGGGCTCTGCCTTGCCCTGACCCTGCCCGCACAGGCGCTTGATCTTTCCTCCCTGTCAGAGGGCGATCGCGCCCTGCTGCGCAATGAGATCCGCGCCTATATCCTCGACAACCCCGAGATCATCATGGAGGCCGTCGCGGTTCTCGAACAGCGCCAAAGCCAGCAGCAAAGCCAGGCCGATATCGATCTGGTCAAGGTCAATGCCGAGGCCCTGTTCAACGATCCGGCCTCTTGGGTGGGGGGCAATCCCGAGGGTGATATAACCCTGGTGGAATTCATGGATTACCGCTGTAGCTATTGTCGACGCGCCCATGACGAGGTTGCCGGCCTTTTGGAAAAAGACGGCAATATCCGCTTTATCGTCAAAGAGTTCCCGATTTTGGGCGACGAATCCGTTCTCGCCTCGCGCTTTGCCATCGCCACGCTTCAGGTTGCCGGTGACGAGGCCTATAAAGCGGTGCATGACGCTCTGATGACCTATAGCGGCGCGATGAACGAACCCGGCTTCAGCCGCCTTGCCGACACTCTTGGGCTCGATGCCAACAGGATCATTTCCGAAATGAACAGCCCCGCCGTCGATACGGTGATTGCCGACAATCATGCGCTCGGTCAGCGCCTCGCCATCAGCGGCACCCCGTCTTTCGTGATGGGCGATCAGATGTTGCGCGGTTATCTGCCGCAAGATGCCATGCAAGAGATCGCCAACGACATCCGCGCAAACTAAGCCAATGTCCCTGTTCAACGCAGCAGCAGCCCTGTCACTGGGGCTGCTGGTTCCTTTCGCGGCCATGGCCGAGGCGCCGGTCACGCAATCGCGCTCTGTGCTTGGCGAGGCAATCCGCGCCACCCTGATCGAAACCCCCGATCTTTTGACGCCCCTGCGTGAGCGCATGAACGGCCTTGCCCGCCCCGCCCCGGTCAAT
>JAVVFB010000072.1:0-13445 GCA_032251095.1 Roseovarius sp.
GGTCTGGGCGATACTGCCGCTTTTTGGGGCGATCCCCTTTATGCTTGGGGAAACCGATCTTGGATTCGCTGATGCCTATTTCGAATCAATGTCGGGGATGACCACCACCGGGGCCACGGTGATTGCGGGGCTTGATGATCTGCCCAAGGGCATCTTGCTTTGGCGGGGCATCCTGCAATGGCTGGGCGGCCTTGGGATCGTGATCGTGGCGCTGGTCTTCCTGCCCGAGATGCGGGTGGGGGGCATGCAGTTCTTTCGCGCCGAGGGGTTTGACACCTTTGGCAAGGCGCTGCCGCGCACGATTGATATCTCGAAGGGGGTGCTTAACGTCTATCTTGGCCTGACGGCGATATGCACGCTATCCTATATTGTCCTTGGCATGGGGGCATTCGATGCCACGGTGCATTCGCTGACCACGGTGTCGACGGGTGGCTTTTCCACCTCTGACAACTCTTTCGCGGCCTTTCCGGGAGCGCCGCAATATGCCTGTGTGGTGTTCATGATCATGGCCAGCCTGCCCTTCGTGCGGATGATGCAGGGGGTGCATGGCAATATCAAGCCGCTCTATCGTGACACTCAGGTGCGCACCTATCTACGCTGGCTTGCCTATGCGTTCGTTCTGGTCGCCGCCTATGACCTATTGGTCAACGGCCGCTTTGAGGAAGAAAGTCTGCGCGCGCGGCTGTTCAATGTGGTGTCGATCTTTTCCGGTACCGGATATGGCGATGGCGATGTGACCGCCTGGGGTAATTTTCCCTTTGTGGTACTGATCTTGGTCGGGGCAATCGGCGGCTGTACCGGCTCGACCGGCTGTTCGATCAAGATTTTCCGCTATCAGCTCATGCTGCGCGCACTGGCCCAACAGACGCGGCGGATTTTCAACCCCTCAGGCGTGATGATCCTGCGCCACGAAGGGCGGCAGGTCGAGGATGAGGTGCTGCAATCGGTGATGCTTTTGTTCACCTTCTACATCCTGTCACTCGGGTTCTTCAGCGTGGCGCTGGAGTTGACCGGTCTGACCTTGCTGGAATCGGTCACAGCGGCCTGGACGGCGATTTTCAACGTCGGCCCGGCCTTTGGCTCAAGCGTGGGGCCGACCGGCTCGCTGGCGGCATTTCCCGATACGGCCAAGGTTTTGATGACTCTTGCGATGCTGATGGGGCGGCTTGAAATCGTCGCGGTCGTGGTGTTGCTTTTGCCGGCATTCTGGCGGCCCTGACCCTGTTTTTGGAGACTTCAAATGGCTGATCACCCTGGCACTTTTCGCGCGCAGACCCCGCTTGGGGCGCAGATCAGCCATATGCTCAAATCGCGCGGGGTCGAGGTGATCTTTGGTATTCCGGGCGTGCATAATCAGGAAATGTATCGCGGCATTGAAGAGGCGGGCATCACCCATGTTCTGGCGCGCCACGAACAGGGGGCGGGCTTTATGGCCGATGGCTATGCCCGCGCCAGCGGCGAGCCGGGGGTGGCCTATGTGATCACCGGGCCGGGCCTGTGCAATATCATGACGCCGATGGGGCAGGCCTATTCGGATTCCGTGCCGGTTCTGGTGCTGTCTTCCTGTCTTGACGAGGTGGCGGCCAAGACCGGGCAATTGCATCAGATGCTGGATCAATGCGGCGCGGCGGCTTGTGTCTGTGACTGGAGCCATGAGGCCCGCGATGCGCAAAGCGCCTATCACCTGATTGACCGTGCACTGGCCGAATTCGCCAGCACGCGCGCGCGCCCGAAACATATTCAGGTGTCGATTTCCGCGCTCGAAGGGGTGGCGGATGCGGCCCCCGATGCTCGCGCGGTGGCGGCGATTCCTGCGATTGCCGATGCCCTGGTCGATCACGTGGCCGAGGCGTTGAACGGGGCGCAAAAGCCGCTTGTCATCCTCGGGGGCGGCGCGGTGCTTTCGGCCAAAGCCTGGCGGCAGGTGGTGGCGCGGCTTGGCGCGGCGACATTCACCACCTATGCCGGTCGTGGGATTATGGGCCTTGATGCCCCGCTTGATTTCGGCGCGTACCTCGCGCGCCCCGAAAGTGCATCCGTGATTGCCGAGGCCGATCTTGTGCTGGCCGTGGGCACGGAACTGTCGCAAAATGATCTCTGGCGCGACGAGTTGGGGCACGCGGCGCCGCTGATCCGGGTGGATATTGATGCGGCACAGCTTGGCGGGGCCCCCAATTGCGATACTGCGGTTTTGGCCGATGCCGGGGCTTTGGGAGATGCTCTTTTGACGCGCGCGTTGCGCCACACGACTGGCTGGCGGGCCGGTAATGTTGCGGCGGCGCGGGCGCGGTGGCGCGCCGAGAGCGACAGTGAACGCCCCGGCGTCGCCCCGCTCTGTGAGGTGCTGCGCGCGGTCTTGCCAGAGGATACGATGATCTATTCGGACATGACGCAATTTGCCTATGTCGCCCAAGAGGTCTGGCCGATGGCCCATCCGGGCCATTGGCATCACCCGAGCGGCTTTGGTACGCTTGGCTATGCCTTGCCTGCCGCGATTGGCGGGGCGGTGGCGCGGCGCGGCAAGCCGACGATCGCCATCGCGGGCGATTACGGGTTTCAATATACCGTGCAGGAGCTTGGCACCGCGGTCGAGCTTGGCCTGCCTCTGCCGATCCTGCTTTGGGACAATGGCAAGCTCAAGGAGATCGAGGACAGCATGGTGCGCGCCCAGATCGCACCCAATGCGGTGATTGCCCATAATCCGGATTTCTGCGCCCTGGCGCGCGCTTACGGAGCACATGCCGTGGCCCCCCAGAGCCATCAGGACGTGCAGGATGCGGTGCGGGCGGCGCTTGTTGCGGACCGCCCGACGCTGATTTACATGACGCCGCCGCTGGCGGCGGGCTAACCGTTAGTAGACGTCGCTAAAGCCGTGCTGGACGATATAGGTCGGACAGCCGGGGCGCGCGGTGTTGATGATCAGGTACCAGACCGTTTCACCGGGCCGACCGGCGCGTGAATATTGACAGCCAATCGGATGGGTCCACCATTGCGAGCTATAGCCATCGACCGGCATCGCACCTGTCTTGACGCCTTTGACCGGGGTCGCGTGCAAGGTTCTGGTGCTGATATCGGCCTGTGCGGCCCCGGCAATTGCGATAAAGGCCGCCGCAGCGACAAGCGTGATCTTCTTCATTTTGAACATTCCCAATCCAACCCGGACCCCCGCCCGGAAAACACCCCGCACCACATGAGTTCAAGGTGTCCTGATCGCCTTTCCAAAAGATTAACGGCGCCCCTTTCAGGACGCCGTTAATACTTAGGATTTGTGCTAAACTGAGGCGGGGCTATTCCCAGCAGCTGACCAGAACCGTCATCGCGCCGCCGCGCTCGGTCAGGGCCTCGGGGGGCATATTGCCAAGCTCGGACGTCACAAGTGGCGTGATGCCGTTTTGTGTCAGAACCTCGCGCAGGGCGCCGGTATTGGCCGCAAAGCCAACCCCTTCGGGCAGGGCGCGCCCGTTCTGGACATGCGGCAACAGCATCCCCAGAACCGCGCCGCCCACATCAAGCACCGGCCCGCCGGCATCGCCGTCAAGCGCGGTGATCGCCAGCCGCTTGAGATGCTCTTCGCCATTGAGCCCGCGCAGGTCGGCAAGCTGGCCAAAGGTCATCGTCGGCGCGCCAAGGATACCGCCATAGGAATAGCCCGCAACCGCAACCTCGGACATCAGGCGCGGGGTCATGTCCTGAAAGGTGGCGACGATTTGCGGGGCAAGGCGCTCGGAAGGGCGCAAAAGGGCGATGCCACGTGCGGGATCGTCAAGGCTGACGGTGGCGTCATACATGTCGTCAATGGTGATGCGGCCACAGTTCTGAACCACCTCTGACGTGGTCAGAACCGCGCCGCCCTGATCAACGTAAAAGCCGGAGCGTGACAGCTTGGGTTTGCGCACTTGCAGCCCTGAAATCAGGTCGATGCTCTGGGTTGCGTTGCTGCCTGCGGCGGGGTCAAGCGTGCCGCTCAGCCACTCGAAACTGTCCTGCATCTGCCCCAGAAGGCGGCTGCGGCGTTCCTCGTCGCCCGCAGGCCAGATCAGGGTAAAGCCCTTGATCTGGCCATCGCGCAGCCAGACCTCGGTATGTGAAATCTGAAGCGCACCCTCGCCAATCAGGCGGAACCTGTCGCGCTCAAGGTTGCGCGGCCCGGTTTCGGGTACGATCGCAAGGGTCTGCATGATGTCATAAAGCCCGGCAAGCGTATTTTGGTCGCCGTCCTGGCTGATCAAGAGCACCCGCGCGTCGATATCGCCTTTGGGTTTGAAATGCGCGAAAGGCGGTTCGTAGCGGTCGAACTCTATCACGCCCATCGGAAGCTTGACGGCGATGCCGGTGGCCGTGTCGCGCACCACCTCAAGGCCAAGCCCCTCAAGCACGGCGTTATACTGGCGCAAAAGCTCGGCGCGTTGCGCGGTGGTCAGAATGCCGGTGACGTCAAAGCCGTTGGCCTCTTGCCAGCGACCCATCGAGGCGCGGGTGCCCTGACCAAAGGCCGCATCAATCGTGCCGCCATAAAAACCGGCCCATTTGAGGGCAATCTGAAGCGCGGCGCGCCCGTCACGATCAAGCAGGCCCTCGCTGGCGCGGGCCTCGCGCGGGGTCTCATCCGGGGCGGCGGGGTCTGACACCGGGGCGGTTTCGGCGGCCTGCGCAAGCGGTTGGGGCGTGGCGGGTTCGCTGCGCGTCAACAGGTTGGCACCGACCGGCCAGAACTGACGCTGAAACTCAGAGGATTCGGCGATATAGCTGTCGCGCGCGATCACGCCTTCGTTGCGATAGACCTGAAGCACGCGCTCGGCCTCGTCGCGCCGATAGGGGCCAAGGGCGATGGCATACCAGCCGCCCCCCAGGGAAAAGCCGTTCACATCCTGTAGATCCGCGCCATAGCGGCGCGCACTGGTCTGGGCCTCGGCAAGGCTTGGCTGGGCTTCGATCTGGACCCAGACAAGCGGTTCTTCCTGTGACCAGGCCGCAGGCGCGCAGAGCAAAATCGTTAACATAAATCCCAAAAAGTAACGCGTCATCGGCTTCCCTTAATTCCTGCCCGGTCTGTTCGCATCGGGGCTTTAAGGGGTTTTAGCAAAAATGCCGCGCGATGCACCCAAAATATGCGCTGTGGACTGATTGACCCTGACGCATCGGGGTCGTAGGTACAACTGGCAATTTCAGGGGCGGTCCCCGGGGGCGAAGATGGCGCAAACAAACGGCAAACCACGCAGTTTTCAGGACATCATCCTGCGGCTTCAGACCTATTGGGCGGGGCATGGCTGTGCCATGATGCAACCCTATGACATGGAGGTCGGCGCCGGCACGTTTCACCCGGCCACCACGCTGCGCTCGTTGGGCTCACGCCCCTGGGCGGCGGCCTATGTGCAACCTTCGCGCCGTCCCACCGATGGGCGCTATGGCGAGAACCCGAACCGGCTTCAGCATTATTACCAGTATCAGGTGCTGATCAAGCCAAGCCCGCCCGACATGCAGGATCTTTACCTTGGCTCGCTCAAGGCGATTGGCATCGACATGGAGCTGCATGACATCCGCTTTGTCGAGGATGACTGGGAAAGCCCGACGCTTGGCGCATGGGGGCTTGGCTGGGAGGTCTGGTGCGACGGCATGGAAGTCAGCCAGTTCACCTATTTCCAACAGGTCGGCGGGCATGATTGCGCGCCGGTTTCGGGCGAGCTGACCTATGGGCTTGAGCGTCTGGCGATGTATGTGCTTGGCGTCGATCATGTGATGGACATGCCGTTCAATGACCCCGGTGCACCGATCCCGCTGAGCTATGGCGATGTGTTTCGCCAGACCGAACAGGAATACAGCCGCTGGAATTTTGACGTGGCCAACACCGAGGTGTTGTTGCGCCACTTTGAAGAGGCCGAGGCCGAATGCGAGGCGATCCTGAGCCAGCCGCATGAAGACCCCAAGACCGGGCAGCGCATCATCATGGTGCATCCGGCCTATGATCAATGCATCAAGGCCAGCCATCTTTTCAACCTGCTGGACGCGCGCGGCGTGATCAGTGTGACCGAACGACAGGCCTATATCGGGCGTGTGCGGGCGCTGGCCAAGAAATGCGCCGATGCCTTCGTGCAGACCGAAGCGGGGGGATACGCCGCATGATGGGCAAGATATTGGCGGGGGTGATCTTGATCACAGCTTTGGTGGCCGGTGTGGCCATGTATTATTTGCAGGTCTATTACTTTTACGAAGAGGTAGCGGCGCGGGGCACCGATGATGTTCAGCTGACATCGCTGGTGTCGGGCAGGGCAGAGCCGGTGCTTTATGATGGGTTTACGGCGATTGATGCCGACAGTTCGCCGATCCGCTATCGCGCCTGTTTCACCACCACGATGAGCAACGCCATGCTCAGCGAGACCTATGAGATTTACGAGACCGCCGAACCGCTGACCGCGCCGGGCTGGTTTGACTGCTATGATGCAAAGGCCATCGGCCTTGCGCTGGAAGAGGGCCGGGCGCTTGCCTATCTTGGACAGCGCGACGTGTCTTATGGCGTTGACCGCGTGGTTGCCATTACCGACGATGGGCGCGGCTTTGTCTGGCATCAGATCAACCGCTGTGGCGCGGTGGTCTTTGATGGTCAGCGCGCGCCCGATGACTGCCCCGAACCACCCAAAGGGTATTGAGTGATATGCCGGACCTTCTGATCGAACTGTTTTCCGAGGAAATTCCCGCCCGCATGCAGGCGCGCGCGGCCGAAGACCTCAAGAAACGCATGACCGACGCCCTTGTCGAGGCTGGCCTGACCTATGGCGGGGCCGCCGGTTTCGCCACGCCGCGCCGTCTTGCTCTGGCGGTCGAGGGGGTGGTGGGTTCATCACCCACCCTACGCGAAGAGCGCAAGGGCCCGCGCGTGGATGCGCCGGAAAAGGCGATTGAGGGTTTTTTGCGCGGCGCGGGTGTTTCGCGCGAGGATCTGGAGATCCGCGACGAGAAAAAAGGTCAGGTCTATTACGCCACCATCACCCGTCCGGGGCGACCCGCCGCCGAAATCGTGGCTGAAGAGCTTGAAAAGATCATCCGCAATTTCCCATGGCCAAAATCCATGCGTTGGGGGGCCGGAAGCCTGCGGTGGGTGCGCCCGCTGCATTCGATCCTGTGCATCCTGACCGACGAGATGGGCGAGGCCACGGTGGTTGACCTTGACGTTGACGGCATTCGGGCCGGCAACATCACGCAAGGCCATCGTTTCATGGGCCATGGCGAGTTCGCCGTGAGGTCGTTTGACGATTACCGCGCCAAGCTCCGGCGCGATCATGTGGTGCTTGAGGCGCAGGAACGCGCCGATCACATCTGGCAGGAAGCCAGCAATCAGGCCTTTGCCGCCGGTCTTGAGCTTGTGGCCGATCCGGGCCTTCTGGCCGAGGTGTCGGGCCTTGTGGAATGGCCGGTGGTCCTGATGGGACAGATCGGTGAGGATTTCCTTGGCCTGCCCGGCGAGGTGCTTCAGACCAGCATGCGCGAGCATCAGAAATTCTTTTCTGTCAGGAACCCCAAGACGGGGCGGATCGAACGCTTTGTCACCGTCGCCAATGTCGAAACCGCCGATCACGGCGCGACCATTCTGGCGGGCAATCAAAAGGTTCTGTCGGCTAGGCTGTCGGATGCCAAGTTTTTCTGGGAAAACGACCTGCGCCTTGTGCGCGACAAGGGGCTTGCGGGCATGGCCGAGGGCCTTTCCGAGGTGACATTCCACAACAAGCTTGGCTCGCAAGCGGCGCGGATTGCCCGGATCGAGGCGCTGGCGCGTGATCTTGCGCCTGCTTTGGGCGCAGATGTGGACATGGTGGGGCTTGCGGCAAAGGTGGCCAAGGCCGATCTGCAATCGGAAATGGTCTATGAATTCCCTGAATTGCAGGGGCTCATGGGGCGCTATTACGCCGAGGCCGAGGGGCTTGCGCCCGAGGTGGCCGCCGCAGCCCAAGAGCATTACTCCCCCCTCGGCCCGTCTGACGCCGTGCCGACGGGTGTCGTATCTGTTGCCGTGGCCTTGGCGGATAAGCTTGATACGCTGACCGGCTTCTGGGCGATGGACGAAAAGCCGACCGGATCGAAAGACCCGTTTGCGCTGCGCCGGGCCGGGCTTGGGGTGATCCGCATCATTCTGGCCAATGATTTGCGGCTGTCCTTGGGGCAATTCATTGATGCGCAATTGCTGCGCCAGAAAATCACTCTGCATCGGCACAAGGCCACCTCTGGCGAGATCGACACGCTTGAGGAAGTGGTGGAAGAGATCGCCGATCATGGTGTCTTTGGCGCGGCCTATCAGGCGGTGATGGCGCGGTTGACGGCGCAGGATAAAGTGCCCGAGGCGGGCGATGGCACGGTTCTGAACGGGGTTGAGACCTCCTTGCCAGAGCTGTCGGCGGATTTGCTGGCGTTTTTGCATGAGCGGCTCAAGGTGCATCTGCGCGACGAAGGCGTGCGTCATGACGTGATCGACGCCTGTCTTGTGATGCCGCGCGCGGATGATCTTACCTTGCTGGTCAAGCGCGCAGAGGCGCTTGGGGCGTTTCTGGCCTCTGAAGAGGGCGAGAACCTGTTGCAGGGCTTCAAGCGCGCCAACAATATCCTGAGCCAGGCCGAAGAGAAGGACGGGGTTGAATATTCCTATGGCGCCGATGTGAAATTCGCCGAAAACGACGCCGAAAAGGCGATTTTCGCGGCGCTTGACGCGGCCGAACCCGAGATTGCGCGCGCGCTTGAGGCCGAGGATTTTGCGGCGGCGATGGCCGTCATGGCGGGCTTGCGCCCGGCGGTGGATGCGTTTTTCGAGGCGGTGCAGATCAATACCGAGAACCAGGTGTTGCGCCGCAACCGCCTGAACCTGTTGAGCCGCATTCGTGCAATCTGTTTGCAGGTGGCCGATCTGACGCGGATCGAAGGCTAGCGCCCTCATCGGCCCTGACAGGCCGCCTCGGGGATTCCCGCGAGGCTGGCACGTCAGGGCCGGACGAGCCTGCGGCTTTCCCTTGCCTTGTGCGCCCCCGGGCGTATGGTGCGATCAAAGGAAAGGTGCCGCAGTGCAGCAAAACGAGAAAAACATCACCCTGATCACGCCGGATGCGCAGATGCACGCCAACACCCATGGCGGGCGGGCGAAATGTCTGCAACGTCTGGTGCGGCTCAATCTGCCGGTGCCGCGCACGATTGCCCTTTCGTTTGACGCCGTGCATTCAATTGCCGCCGGGGACATGCCGGACATGAAGGCGCTTTTGGCGCCCTTCGGCGATGCCCCGTTGCTATGCGTACGCCCGTCTTCGGAAGACCCCGATTGGGGTGGCCCCGGCGCGGTCCTCAATATCGGTATCAATGACGCGACCTATGTCGATCTTTCCGACAAGCTGGGCGAGGTGGCCGCTGCCGAGATTTACCTGCGATTCGTGCAATCCTACGCCATTCACGTGGCGCGGCTTGATCCCGATATCCTTGATGATGTCTCAAGCGATCCCAAGCTTGGCCTGACACAGGCCCTGCGTGCCTATGAGGCCGAAACCGAAGAGAAATTTCCGCAAGACCCGGCGGTGCAACTGGCCGAGGTGCTGCGCTCGATGGCGCGCGCCTGGGAGGGCACGACAGCGCGGCTTTTGCGTCAGGCCAAGGGCGCCCCGGCCGATGCCGGGCTTGGGCTTGTGGTGCAGGAACTGGCGCTTGGTCTGGGGCAGGGCGAATGTGGCTCTGGCGTGATCCAGTTGGTCAACAGCCAGACCGGAGAGCGCCAGATCACCGGGCGTTACCTGAGCCAGAGCCAGGGCCGAGAGGCGCTGCGCGGCGGGGCGGATTCGCTCTATCTTGAGCGTGATCCCCGTGGCCCCTCCTTGGAAGATCTGGCGCCAGAGGCGTTTGAGGCGCTCAAATCCTATACTGCGATGATGCGCAAAAAGCTGCGTGAAGAGATGCAGGCCGAATTCACCATCGAAGACGGCAAGGTCTTTTTGCTTGATGGCCTGCGCGTGGCGCGCAATGCCCGCGCGGCGGTGGGCATCGCCGTCAGTTTGGCCGAGGATGGCATCATCACCCGCGAAGAGGCGCTGATGCGGGTTGAGCCGCGCGCGCTCAACGAATTGCTGCACCGGCAGGTCGACCCCGACGCGCCCCGCGATGTGCTGGCGCGCGGGATCGCTGCAAGCCCCGGCGCGGCCAGTGGGCGAATCGTCTTTTCCGCCGCCGAGGCACAGGCGTCACAGGCGCGCGGCGAGGCCTGCATTCTGGTGCGGCGCGAAACCAGCCCTGAGGATATTCGCGGCATGCATGCCGCTGTTGCGGTTCTGACCGAGCGGGGCGGCATGACAAGCCACGCTGCGGTGATCGGGCGCGGGATTGGCCTGCCGTGTGTCGTGGGCGCCTCGGAAATCCATTTTCAGGCCCGGCGCAATCAGTTGACCATGCCCGACGGGCGGGTGCTCAAGGTCGGGGATGTGATCACCATTGACGGCACCAACGGCCTTGTTCTGGCCGGGGAACCCCCACTGCTTGAGGCCGCGCGCGATGCGTCCTTCCAGACCCTGATGAGCTGGGCCGACGGTATCCGTGATATCGCGGTGCGTGCCAATGCCGACACGCCGGCCGACGCCGAGGTCGCACGCAATTTCAATGCGCGCGGCATCGGGCTGTGCCGGACCGAGCATATGTTCTTTGAGGAAGACCGCCTGACCGTGATGCGAGAGATGATCTTTGCCGATAGCAGCAAGGACCGCGCGGCGGTGCTTGAGCGGCTTCTGCCGATGCAGCGCGCCGATTTCACCGATCTGTTCCGCATCATGCAGGGGCAGCCGGTCTGTATCCGCCTGTTTGACCCGCCCTTGCACGAATTCCTGCCAACCGACCGGGCCGGGCATCTGCAACTGGCCGAGGCGCTTGACCTGCCGCTGTCGGATGTGACCCGCCGGGTCGAGGCGCTGAGCGAATATAACCCGATGCTGGGCATGCGCGGCGTGCGCCTTGGCATCACCGTGCCGGAAATCTATGACATGCAGGCGCGCGCGATCTTCGAGGCCACGATCGAGGCCAGCAAAGAAGGTGCGCCGGTGGTGCCAGAGGTGATGATCCCGCTGGTCAGCGCGCGCCGCGAGGTCGAACTGGTCAAGACCCGGATCGATGCTGTGGCGGCGGCCGTGCGCAATGAGACCGGGCGCGATTTCACCTATCGTCTGGGCGTCATGGTCGAAACCCCGCGCGCCGCGTTGCGCGCCGGGGATATTGCGCCGCTGGTGTCGTTCCTGAGCTTTGGCACCAATGACCTGACGCAGATGACCTATGGCTTGTCGCGCGACGATGCCGGGCGGTTCATGTCGGATTACGTCAAGCAGGGCGTTTACCCCGAAGACCCGTTTCACACGCTTGATATTGACGGCGTGGGCGAGCTTCTCAAGATCGGGGCCGAGCGCGGCCGCGCGGCCAATCCGACGGTGGTTTTGTCGATTTGTGGTGAACATGGCGGTAACCCCGAATCAATCGCTTTTTGTCGCGATGCCGGGTTTGACTATGTATCCTGCTCGCCTTTCCGGGTTCCGGTGGCGCGACTTGCTGCCGCACAGCTGGCGGTGAAAGACAAGATCGGGTAGGCGCCGACGCGATTGCCGCAATATCGGGCATGTTGACCAAGGCTTTGCTTGGCATAAATTGCCGTGCCCTTTGTGCCACAGGCCAGCAGGGTAGACGGAAGGGACAATTTTAGATACCTCCCACCGATGCAGCGGAACCAACCGCGATCACCGAGGAGATCATGCATGAGACGGATTGCACTGGCCGCGACCCTCGCGGCGCTGGCAACGCCGGCGATCGCGGATGCGCCGGTAAACAGGTTGATGGATCAGGAAATGCGCGCCCTGCGCTCGATTTCCGGGGATCGGATGGCAAGCTATCTGACCCGGCCAGAGACCGAGGTGGAATATTCCAAGACGTGGCTGTCGCAGCAAGAGCTTGTCAAAGGCGGTCCCGAGTGGCGTTGCCTTGCCGAGGCGCTCTATTTCGAGGCGCGCGGTGAAAGCGTGAAGGGCCAGTTTGCCGTGGCCGAGGTGATCCTGAATCGGGTCGATGACCCAAGCTATCCCGATACGGTCTGCGGCGTGGTGCATCAGGGCACGGGGCGCAAGTTCCAGTGCCAGTTCACCTATACCTGTGACGGTGTCAAAGAGGTGATCAGCGAGCCCAAGGCGTTCCGCCGGGTTGGCAAGGTCGCCAAGTTCATGGTCGATGGCGCGCGGCGCGAACTGACCAGCGGGGCGACGCATTACCACACCCGCGCCGTCAGCCCGCGTTGGGCCCGCCATTTCCCGCGCACCGCGACCATCGGTGTGCATCACTTCTATCGCCAGCCGACGCGGGTTTCACAGAACTGAAATCGCAGCATTCCGGTTTTTGCGCACCCGGATCAAGCCGGATGGGCGAAAACCATGTTATTGTTTGCCAAACATGACAATCGCGGTTGACTCGGGCGCGCGCGTCATTAAAAGGCAAACTTCATGAGATATTCACGGGCGGCAGGACTGCCCGGCGCAGGAGATGAAAAATGGCGAAGCCGACGACCATCAAAATCCGTCTGAACTCGACCGCGGGCACGGGCCATTTCTACGTGACCAAGAAAAACGCACGCACCATGACCGAAAAGATGACCGTACGTAAGTACGATCCCGTGGTGCGCAAGCATGTCGAGTACAAGGAAGGCAAGATCAAGTAAGATCGCCTGACAGACAAGACAGACAAAGCCGCGCCACCACAGCGCGGCTTTTTCTATTTGGGGCGTGCTGCGGGGTCGGCGGATTTTACCCGAAAGTCAAACCGATGTCCCATTTCAGTATCCGCCCCGCCACCCCTCGCGATCATGCGGCGTTTTCCACATTGCTGACACGCAGCTATCCGCCGCAGCTTGCGCCCTGGTATGCCTGCGCCACCCTGCGTCAGGCGCTTCCGGTGATGACCCTTGTCGCCGCGGAGGCACTCTGTTGTGGCCGCTATTTCCTGGCCGAGGACCGGGGCCGGGTTCTGGGCGTCGGCGGCTGGAGCGATATAAGCCCGTTCGGGCGCGCCTGCCCGCCGGGGCATGCCCATATCCGGCATCTGGCCTGTGACCCCGAGAGGCTTCGACAGGGGATCGGGCGGGCCATCCTCTGTGAGGTGGTTGCGACGGCGCGGGCCAATGGCATCAAGGTGCTGCATTGCCTCACACCGCATAACGCCGCGCCGTTCTACGCCGCGACCGGCTTTGCCGCGCTTGGCGAGGTGGCGATGCGCCTTACGCCAGAGCTTGACCTGCCGGTGATCCATATGCGCCACGGGTTGGCGTGACATGCAAAAAGGGCCGGTCGCGATGACCGGCCCTCTCTATCCGCGCTCTGGGGCGCAGTTTATTCTTGCTGGCCCATGAACATCAGCAGGAACTGGAACATGTTCAGGAAGCTGATGTAGAGGCTCAGCGCGCCGTCATA
>JAVVFB010000073.1:0-13374 GCA_032251095.1 Roseovarius sp.
CACGAAGATGAACCACTCGGAGGGTTTGCGCAAAAACGGGTTGGGCGAGGCCTTGCCAAGCGCCACCGCCGTGGCCAGCACAAATCCGGTCAAAAGCGCGAGTGCGCCGAAATAGACGTTCCAGATCATCCCCGATCCGATCAGGGTGATCTGTTCGCAGAGGGTGAAGTTATCGCGCGGCAACAGGCGCTCGCCGATGCCGATGCTGCGCAGGGCGTAATCCTGAACGGTCTGCAAACAACTCATGCTGCGGCCTTTCTCTGGGCTTCGCCGCCGGTGGTCGCCTGCCCATGGCTAAGCTTGATCATCAGCCGTTCAAGGAACACCTCGGAGATTCGCGTAAAGCCGAGGTAAAACACCAACAGCCCAAGGAAATACCACATCCGCCAGTCGCCATGCGGGTATGCGGTAAAGCGCGGGTTGGCGGTGCCGCCAAGTTCGCGCGCCCAATAGACGATATCCTCGACCCCAAGCAGAAACAGCAGGGGCGTGGCCTTGATCAGCACCATCCAGAGATTGCTTAGGCCGGGCAGGGCATAGACCCACATCTGCGGCACGAGAATACGCCAAAAGCTTTGGCGCCGCGTCATGCCATAGGCCTCGGCGGTTTCCATCTGGGCGCGCGGCACGGCGCGCATGGCCCCGAATAGAACATTGGCCGCGAATGCCCCGAACACGATGGCAAAGGTCAGGACCGCAAGGAAAAACCCATAGGTTTCATGCATCCATTGCGGCGCACTTCCCAAGGGCAGTTTGGCCGCCTGACAGACCACGAAATCATTGCCCTGCCGGATCGGTTGATCCCAATCGGGGCAAAGCACCTTATGGCGCATCCATTCAAATGCCTGATCAAGAGCAATCACGAAAAACAGGAAAAAGGCGATGTCGGGCACGCCGCGCACCACCGCAATATAGGATTTTCCGAACCAGCGGACCGGCAACAGATGCGAGCGCGCGGCCATCGCCCCGCCAAAGCCAAAGGCAAGCGCCGCCGGCGCGGTAATCGCGAGCAATAACAGAACCGTCGCCACCGCATAATAAAGCTGCATATGCTTGGTCGTGGTCAAATAGCACGACAGCCAGTTCAGCCCTTCAAGCGTGGCCGGATCAGTGCAGAATGAAAACATTGCATCTGGCCTTGTCGGGGAAGGGCGGGGCCGGGTTTGGCCCCGCCGCAGGGCGTGATCAGAAGGTCAGGCCGATGTCCCATTTGTCGATCATGGCGTTTAGGGTGCCATCGTCTTTCATCGACTGGATCGCGGCATCGAGCGTGGCTTTCAGCTCGGTGTCGCTTTCGCGCAGGCCAAGACCGATGCCGCCACCGATGATCTCCATCTTTTCAAGCAACTCAAGCGCGGTATCGTCATCGGCGATCGGCACAAGAAAGGCGCGGTCGGCCAGAACCGCGTCCGCCTCGCCATTGCGCACTGCGGCGACGGTCTCTTCGGGGGTGGCATATTCCACCAGCGTGGCGCCGCTTTCGGCCACGAAAGAGGCCTGAATGGTGCCGGTCTGAGCGGCGATGACGGCCGATTTCACGTCAACATCCGCCGAGGCCACGAGATAGGCCGAGGGATCGGGAAGGGTATAGTTTTGCGTGAAATCAATAACTTCGTCGCGCTCGTCCGTGATCGACATGCCCGCGATGATGACGTCATAGTTGCCCGACACGAGGTTGGGAATGATGCTGTCCCAATCGTTGGTGACCCATTCACAGGTCAGCGAGGCGCGCTTGCAAAGTTCATCGCCAAGCTCGCGTTCAAAGCCGTCAACTTCACCTTTGTCATTGATGAAGTTATACGGAGGATAGGCGCCCTCGGTGCCAAGACGTACGGTATCGGCCATCGCGAAACCGGTGGTCAGCGCCAGAGCAGCGGTGGTGAGCAGTAGTTTTTTCATGTGTGTTCTCCCTTGGTTGGTTTTCTGCCTCAGCCCGGATTGGTCGAACTGAGGAATTGTTGCAGGCGCTCGGATTTCGGAGCGCCAAAAAGCGTTTCGGGCGGGCCTTGTTCTTCGATCAGCCCTTGGTGCAGAAACACCACGTGATGGCTGACATCAGCGGCCATTTTCATGTCGTGGGTGACAATCATCATGGTGCGGCCTTCATTGGCCAGATCGCGAATGACGCGGATCACCTCTTGTTCAAGCTCGGGGTCAAGCGCGCTTGTGGGTTCGTCAAACAACAGCGCCTCGGGCTCCATGCAGAGCGCGCGGGCAATCGCGGCGCGCTGTTGCTGGCCACCGGACAATTGGGCGGGAAAGACATCGCATTTGTCGCCAATCCCGACCTTGTCAAGATGCTTGCGCGCGTTCGCCTCGACCTCGGCGCGGTCGCGGCCAAGAACGGTCACCGGGGCCTCCATAACATTTTGCAGGATGGTCATGTGCGCCCAAAGGTTGAACTGTTGAAACACCATCGAAAGATTGGTTCGGATGCGCAGAACCTGTGCCGCATCGGCGGGGTGGCGGCCAAGGCCTTCGCCGCGCCATGTCACCGGCTCGCCCTTGAACAGGATATCCCCCTGCTGGCTGTCTTCCAGAAGGTTGGCACAGCGCAAAACCGTCGATTTGCCTGATCCGGAAGAGCCGATAAGCGAGACCACATCGCCCTTGCGCGCAGTGATCGAGACGCCCTTGATCACCTCAAGCGCGCCATAGGCCTTGTGCAGGTTGCGGATTTCAAGGACCGGGGTCGGATCTGACAAAGTGGGGTTCCGTTTCGGTTGGGATATTGCGCCTGGATGTTAATAGGGCCGAAAAAATGCACCGATGCAACGTGCAAAACGGCTGATTTCAGGGGTTAAGATCCGGAATGACCCAACGGGCGGTCAATTTGGCGGCGGTGCTGGCGGCGTCATCCTTTGACGCGCCATCGCGCTATCGCGGTCTGTGACCCCCAAAAGGTTCGAGACCAGCCGCAAAAGCGCGTCCTCGTCGGCCTCGCGCACACCATCGGCCAGGGCGACCTGCCAGAGCGCCTCGATCACGCCTAGGCGATCCTCATAGGGCACCGCATCCTTGATCGCGCGGGTAAAGCGCACGGTATCGGGGGCCTCGGCCTCAAGATATTCGGCCTGCTGGCGCAGGGCCTCGGCGTCGGTTTTAGAGAGGCCATAGCGCGCGGCAATGATCCGGGTGATGCGAATGATTTCATCCGCAGCATAGTCGCCATCACTGCGCGCGACGCGCACCAAAAGGGCCGACAGGGCCAGCCGTGCATCCGCATCGGCCAGGGGCTCGGGGGCTGGTTGTACCAGCTTTTTTAAAAATTCACCAAACATGCCCTAGGTATAGGGCCCAAGACCGGGCGCGCCAATGGTAATTCAGCTATTTTCGGCCAGGGCGCGGGCGGTGTCGCTATCGGCGTGGCTTAGCCCCATGGCCTCGCGGGCCACGTCAAGCACCTGCAATTCTTCGGGCTGGCTTGCGCCATCGGACAATACCACCTCCCACAGGGCCTCAAGCGCGTTGATGCGCGCCTCAATGCTGACGGTTTCGCGGATCAGATGGGCAAAACGCTCGGTGTCGGGCGCGGCATGTTCAAGCTTTTCGCAAGTCGCGCGCATCTTGGCCGCCTCGATCGGCTTGAGCCCGTAAAGCCGCGCCAAAAGCCGGTCGATCCGTTTGATTTCCGCCACTTCGTAATGGTGATCCGACTTGGCCACGCGCACCATCAGGGCGCCAAGCGCAAGCTTTTCATCCGGCTCTGGAAGAGGGGCTGGTTTGGGGGCGGAAAAGGCGTGTAGGATGCGGTTTATCATAACATCAGGTTAACCCCGAATCCGACCGTTCCCAAGGGAATTCTCAAGGCCACCGTCAGGAAACGGACCGATCGTTCCAAAGGCCTCAATAGTGTCACAATTGCTCCAAAGAAAACGCGCTTTGTCCGGGCAGTTTGCTGGCAATTGACCATTACACAGACGGAGCGATTGATGCCCACGCCCGAAGATTTCAACTGGTCGGCCACCACAGAGATGGATCACCTGTCTCAGGCGCGCGCGCTTTCCCCTGACGATCTGCGCGATCTGGTCAAGAGTTATGATTGGGCGCATTACCCCGATGTCGTTCTGGGCTGGGCGATGGCGCAAAAGGGGATTGATCTGTGCTCGGCCATGACCGCCTTTTTCAACGGCGAGCCGGAACGCTTTAACTACATGCCCAAAAGTCATGTGCCAGAGACCCATCGTGGCGCCGCGCGGGTGCTGGACAATATCTGTTTGCGCATCAACAGCGGGTTCTATCTTGTCTATCCCGGACATGACCCGAAGTGCCGTGACAAGCTGATGAAATGGCTGGAGTATCAGAATACCGACCGCGCCGAGGCGCGGCGCGGGCGCTGGATTCTGGATGAGCGTATTCTTGACCCCATGCTCAAGGATGCCCTGAGATTTGACCGTGAGGCCGAGGCTGAACGCTATCAAAAGCCAAGCCTCTGGCGCGATCTGCTGAGCCCGATCCTGTCGCTCGGGGTTGATCGCAACCTGCTCAAACACAAACCGCCAAGCACCTGATCACAGCGGTTTGACGCGCCTCACACCAGACGCGAGGTTTCAATCGCCGCGCGCACGAAATCGGCAAAAAGCGGATGCGGCGCGAAGGGTTTGGATTTCAGCTCGGGGTGGAACTGGACCCCGATAAACCACGGATGATCGGCCCATTCGACGATTTCAGGCAGGCGCCCATCCGGTGACATGCCCGAAAACCGCAGGCCAACCTCTTCAAGCTTGGCGCGATACTTGGTATCCACCTCATAGCGATGGCGGTGACGTTCCACGATGCTGAGGGATGCGTAAATCTCCGCCACTTTCGAGCCCTTGGCCAGGGTCGCATCATAGGCCCCAAGGCGCATCGTGCCACCCTTGTCGTCAGACACCTTGCGCTGAACCTTTTCGTTGCCCTGCACCCATTCCTTGAGGTGATAGACCACCGGCTCGAACCGCTTTTTGCCGGCCTCGTGATCAAATTCTTCCGATCCCGCATCGGGCAGGCCGGCCACATTGCGCGCCGCCTCGATCACCGCCATTTGCATCCCCAAACAGATGCCGAGATAGGGGATCTTGCGGGTGCGTGCGAATTCGGCCGCCTTGATCTTGCCCTCGGTGCCACGCTCGCCAAAGCCGCCGGGCACAAGGATGGCATGAAACCCTTCGAGATAGGGGGCCGGGTCTTCGGTATCAAACACCTCGGCATCGACCCATTGCACATTGACCTTGACCCGGTTGGCCATGCCGCCATGGGTCAGCGCCTCTTTGATCGACTTATAGGCATCCTCAAGCTGGATATACTTGCCGACAATGGCGACATTCACCTCGCCGTCAAAGTTCTGAATCCGGTCGGCAACGTCCTGCCAGACGGTCAGGTCGGGCTTGGGGGCGGGCGAGATATCGAACGCATCAAGCACCGCCTGATCAAGCCCCTCGCGGTGATAGGCCAGCGGCGCCTCGTAGATGGATTTGAGATCATAGGCCGCGACAACCGATTCCTTGCGTACGTTACAAAACAGCGCGATCTTTTCGCGTTCCTTGTCCGGGATCGGGTGTTCAGAGCGACACACAAGAATATCCGGCGCGATGCCGATGGATTGCAGCTCTTTCACCGAATGCTGGGTCGGCTTGGTCTTGAGCTCGCCACTGGCGGCAAGATAGGGCAGCAGGGTGAGATGCATGAAAATGCACTGACCGCGCGGCTTGTCATGGCTGAACTGGCGGATCGCCTCAAAGAACGGCAGGCCCTCGATATCCCCCACGGTGCCGCCGATCTCGCAGAGCATGAAATCGACCTCGTCATCGCCGATGGCAAGGAAATCCTTGATCTCATTGGTGACATGCGGGACCACCTGAATGGTCTTGCCAAGGTAATCACCGCGCCGTTCGCGTTCGAGCACGTTGGAATAGATCCGCCCCGAACTTACGGAATCGGTATAGCGCGCGGGCACGCCGGTGAAGCGTTCGTAATGGCCAAGGTCAAGATCGGTCTCGGCGCCGTCATCGGTCACAAAGACCTCGCCATGTTCAAACGGGCTCATCGTGCCGGGATCGACGTTAAGATAGGGGTCAAGCTTGCGCAGCCGCACCGAAAATCCACGCGCCTGCAACAGCGCCCCAAGCGCGGCAGAGGCAAGCCCCTTGCCCAGAGATGAAACAACGCCGCCGGTAATGAAAATATAACGTGCCATGCGCGTGGCGCCCCCCGTGATTTCTTTTGTGTGATATGCGGTAAAGCGCCCAGATCGGCCATTAAAGACCGAGACATCACGGGGCTCAACCCTTATAGGATTCGCAACAATAGCGCAAGCCAACCGCAAGATGATGTTGCGGCACTGGTTTTGCTATCAATTCTTTGTGGTTAGTCGGCGGTCGGCGTCAACGGGGCGGTATCGCCACTCGGCGGCGGCAAAAGCGTGTCCGCGTCGGGCAGAGCGGGTGCGCTTGCCTCGGGGGCGGGCGGTGCGTCGGTCAGCCGGTCAAGCACCGAAACCCCGGCCGCATTCTGCGCCGCGATGATGGTCAGGGTTATCGAGGTCACGATAAAGGCCGCGGCCAGAATCCAGGTCACCTTGCCAAGCGCCGTGGCCGCCGCGCGCCCGCTTACGGCGCCACCACCGCCCATGCCCAGACCGCCCCCTTCCGAACGCTGCAAAAGCACGACACCAATCAGCGCGATTGCCAGAAGAAGATGGATGGTAAGGACGACGTTTTCCATGAAGCACGGGCCTATAAGTTAGCTTGGTCAGGCGCTATCTATGCAATTCCGCCAGCCCCCGCAACCCGGCAATGTCGATGCGATGGGACTTGGCGGAAAGAGGGCCGGTTTTTTGGGGGCGCTATGTGTGTCGGTATGCAGGTCTACCGGTTTGGATGCTGACCTCGGGGAAAAATCGCAACGGGCTCAAACCGCCGTTGGCAAACCTCCTTTAAGCGCCTCACTCATCCACATCATCCCTATCCGCCTGACCTGTCCGCTTGCGGCGCACATGGCGTCAGCTCAGGCCGGTGCCAAGCACCAGTGACAGCGCCACAAGCCCGAGCCAGACATTGACCGTCGGATTGTCGTGCCGCAGGATGCCACCGTCGAAAAGCACCCACAGCAAGGCCGCGACCATTGCCATCGCAAAACACGGCTCAAAAGCCGTTCTTTTTTCGCCTATCCCCCTGATTTTCCGCAGGCGCCATCGCCTCTCCGGAGGCTGCGGCGATTTAGTGGTTTCACCCGCCGTCGCGCGCCGCTATACGGGGTTCCGGTTTGACCAAATGCCGAGAGGATAATCATGGCAAATGTCGTCGTAGTCGGTGCCCAATGGGGTGACGAGGGAAAAGGCAAGATTGTAGACTGGCTGAGCGAGCGCGCCGATGTGATTGCGCGCTTTCAGGGGGGGCATAATGCGGGCCACACGCTTGTCATTGATGGCGAGGTCTTCAAGCTCAATGCGCTGCCTTCGGGCGTGGTGCGCGGCGGCAAGCTGAGCGTGATCGGTAATGGCGTGGTGCTTGATCCCTGGCATCTGGTCAGGGAAATCGCCTCGATCCGCAAGCAGGGGGTCGAAATCACCCCCGAAACGCTGATGATCGCGGAAAACACGCCGCTGATCCTGCCGATCCACGGCGAGCTTGACCGCGCCCGCGAAGAGGCGGCGAGCAAGGGCACCAAGATCGGCACCACCGGGCGCGGCATCGGCCCCGCCTATGAAGACAAGGTCGGGCGCCGCTCTGTCCGGGTCGCTGATCTTGCCGATGAGGCCACGCTTGTCGCGCGGGTGGACCGCGCGCTTCAGCATCATGATCCGCTGCGCAAGGGTCTCGGGATTGATCCGATCGACCGCGACGCGCTGATCGCTCAACTCAGAGAGATCGCGCCGGAAATCCTGCAATATGCCGCGCCGGTCTGGAAGGTGCTCAACGAAAAGCGCCGCGCCGGCAAACGCATCCTCTTCGAGGGCGCGCAGGGGGCTTTGCTCGACATCGACTTTGGCACCTATCCGTTCGTCACCTCGTCGAATGTGATCGCCGGGCAGGCCGCAACAGGCACCGGCATCGGGCCCGGCTCGATCGACTATGTGCTTGGCATCGTCAAGGCCTATACCACCCGCGTCGGCGAGGGGCCTTTCCCGACCGAGCTTGAAGACGCCGACGGTCAGCGCCTTGGCACGCGCGGCCATGAATTCGGCACCGTCACCGGGCGCAAGCGCCGCTGCGGCTGGTTTGATGCCTGCCTCGTGCGCCAGACCTGCGCCACCTCGGGCGTCAACGGCATTGCCCTGACCAAGCTTGACGTGCTCGATGGCTTTGAAACCCTCAAGATCTGCGTCGCCTATGACCTTGACGGCAAGCGGCTCGATTATCTGCCGACTGCCGCCGAGCAACAGGCCCGCTGCACGCCCGTCTACGAGGAAATGCCGGGTTGGGCGGACTCGACCGAAGGCGCGCGTAGCTGGGCCGACCTGCCGGCCGAGGCGATCAAATATGTGCGCCGCGTCGAAGAGTTGATTGATTGCCCGGTGGCGCTACTTTCAACCTCACCCGAGCGCGAGGATACCATCCTCGTGACCGACCCGTTTGCGGATTGAGAACAAACATGGCCCTAAGCTACAAGGCGCGCCGCCGCTGGTCTCTGGTGATTTTGCTGATCGGCATGCCCGCCTATGTGGTGGTGGCGGTCAGTGTGATCGGCATGCTGGACCGGCCCGCCATGTGGCTGGAACTCTTGATCTATGTCGCTCTTGGCATTGTCTGGATTCTGCCGTTCAAATTCATTTTCAAGGGCGTAGGTCAGGCTGATCCAGACGCCCCTGACAAGTGATCCCTCACCGTCAACCCGCTATTTCTTCTTGGCCCAAATACTCAAATTCCGGCGCGCGCCCCTAAAGGCTTGCGCCGGAAATCTTGTCACCCCCGCATCCGCGCGCCGTCCGCGTCAAACAGCGGCTCGGTGATCAGAGTTGCCGGATAACGCTGCCCCAAAATCTCGATCTCGGTGACCAGCCCCGCCTCTGCCCGATCGGCGGGAACAAGCCCGAGGGCGATGGATTTTCCGGCGTGATGCGAATAGCCGCCCGAGGTGCAAAAGCCGCGCACCTCGCCGTTTATCCAGATCGGCTCATACCCGTTTACATCAGCGTCCTCGGGGCTGACCTCGAAGGCCACCAGCCTGCGCGCTGCGCCCGTCTCGCGCTCGGCCTCAGCCGCCGCGCGGCGGGCAATTCTTCGTTGGAATAGCTGACGGAAAAGCGCTTCTGGTAATTCTCGATCACCTTGGGGCGGGTATGGCCCGGCGTGATCCAGTCGCCAAAGCGCGCCACATCCATCGCCGTCACGTCGCGCTCGCATTCGCCCGTCGTCATCCATTGCGCCAGCATAAGGCCGACACCGCCGCCCTGGCTAAACCCGGCCATGACCCCGCAGGCCGACCAATAGCCGCGCATCCCCGGCACTGGCCCAACCAGCGGGTTGCCATCGGGCGCAAAGGTGAAGGGGCCGTGGATCACCGATTTGACCCCTGCCTTTTCCAGCACCGGAAAGCGGCGATAGGCAAATTCGATGCTGGCCTCGATCTTGTCCAGATTGTCGGGCAAGAGTTCATGACCAAACTCCCAAGGGGTGCCATCCACCGCCCAGGGTTTGCAGGGTTGCTCGTAAAACCCGATACAGAGACCGCGGCCTTCCTGGCGCAGATAGCTTTCGCCGGCCGGGTCCATCACATGCGGATGCTCTGTGTTGCGCGCGTAAATTTCGGGGATCTCGTCGGTGACGATATATTGGTGCTCCATCGGGTGCAGCGGCAGGTAAACCCCGGCCATCGCGCCGACTTCGCGTGCCCAGAGACCGCCTGTATTGACCACATGCTCGGTGTGGATGGTGCCCTTGTCGGTGACCACATCCCATGTGTCGTCGCCGCGCTGTTTGGTTTCGCGCACCATGCAATGGGTTTCAATCAACGCGCCGCCCATCCGCGCGGCGCGTGCATAGGCATGGGTCGTGCCGGAGGGGTCAAGATGCCCGTCAAGCGGATCATAAAGCCCGCCAAGGATGCCATCGATATTGGTCACCGGGGCGATTTGGCGATTTCCTCGGGGGTCACGATATAGGTATCAAGCCCCATGTAACGATGCTTGGCGCGTTCGGCCAACAGCATGTCAAAGCGGTCGCGATTGTCCGCCAGCGTCACGCCTCCGACGTGATGCAGCCCGCAGGACATGCCGGTGATCTCTTCGAGTTCCTTGTAAAGCCGGATTGTATAGCCCTGCAGCGCGGCCATGTTGGTATCGCCATTGAGCGTGTGAAACCCGCCCGCCGCGTGCCAGGTGCTTCCCCTCGTCAGTTCGGAGCGTTCGAGCAACATGACATCCGACCAGCCCAGTTTGGTCAGGTGATAGAGCACGGAACAGCCGACGACACCGCCACCTATCACGACGACGCGGGTGGTGGATTTCATGGCGCGTCTCCTTGCGGGTTTTCAGGACCAGAGTGAAGCGCTGTTGGGGGCATGCATGCATATTTGCGACAGATAATCTCGTTTGCCTTGGCTCAACGGGGTTTTCTAGGAGGAGCGGCTTTGCCGCGCAGGGTTGGTTTCGATGAGGGGCGCTGCCCCTCAAACTCCCCGGAGTATTTTGGCCAAGAAGAAGGTGAATTGTGGCGGGCGAGAAAGGCCAGAAGATGGAACCACAACGACAGATCATGTCGGGGACTGGCAATTCGAGGCGCCGCATGGGCTTCAATATGTGGCAAAGACATAAAGCCAAGGGAAGACCCATGAAGACCCATGCACAGGCCGTCGTGATCGGTGGCGGCGTTATCGGATGCTCAATCCTCTATCACCTGACCAAGCTTGGTTGGTCCGATGTGGTTCTGCTGGAGCGCGACGAGCTTACCTCGGGGAGCACATGGCACGCGGCGGCCAACATTCATGGTCTGCATGACAGCGCCAATATCAGTCGCCTGCAACATTACACGATGACCCTGTATAATGCGCTGGAGGCGGAGACCGGGCAAAGCTGTGGCGTGTTTCAGCCCGGTAGCCTTTATCTTGCGCAGACCGAAAACCGCGAGCATCAGCTGCGCCTGCAGGCGGCCAAGGCCAAGCTTTATGGGATGAATTTTCACGAGGTGACCCGCGACGAGGCCGAGCGGCTGCATCCGCTGGTCAATTTCGACGGCATCCGCTGTATCATGTGGGAGCCCGATGGCGGCAATGTAGATCCCTCGGGTGTGACCAATGCCTATGCCGCCGGGGCGCGCCAGAAAGGCGCCGAGATCAACCGCTTTACGCCGGTGACCGGCACCGAGCAACAGCCCGACGGCACATGGATCGTGCGCACGCCCAAGGGCGATATCAAGACCCAATGGGTGATCAATGCAGGCGGTCTCTGGGGGCGCGAAGTGGCCGCCCTTGCGGGGATCAAGGTGCCGCTGCAACCGACCGAGCATCAGTATTTTGTCACCGAAACCATCCCGGAAATTGCCGCGATGGAGCGCCGGTTGCCCTCGGTTGCGGATCGCGATGGCGAATATTACCTGCGCCAGGAGGGCAAGGGGTTGTTGATCGGCGCCTATGAGCAGGACATGAAGTTCTGGGCCGAAGAGGGCACGCCGCTGGATTTCGCGCATGAGCTGTTTGCCGATGATCTTGACCGGATCATGGACAATGTGATGCGCGCCATGGACCGGGTGCCGCTGGCCGCCGAGGCGGGCGTGAAGCGGGTGATCAACGGGCCGATGATCTGGTCGCCCGACAGCAATGTGATCTTGGGGCCGGTGCCCGAGTTGAAGAATTATTTCATGTGCGGCGGCATCATTCCGGGTTTTAGCCAATCGGCCGGCATGGGCTTGATGGTGGCGCAATGGATCACCACCGGCGAGATGGAATATGACATGTTCGCCTGGGACATCGCGCGGTTTGGTCTTTGGGCGAGTGACAAAAAATTCGTCAAGGCCAAGGTGCAGGATCAATACGCGCATCGCTTTGCGATCCATTACCCCAATGAGGAACGCAGCGCCGGTCGGCCCTTGCGCACGCGCCCGGTTTACGCACGTCAGAAAGAGTTGGGGGCGGTGTTTGGTCTTAACTATGGCTGGGAGCATCCGCTTTGGTATGCGAGCGCGCCCGGCACGGTTGATACCAACGGCTTTACCCGCCAGAACTGGTGGGCGCCGGTGGGCGAGGAATGCAAGATGCTGCGCGAGCGGGCCGGGATCATCGACATCTCGAACTTTGCCAAGTACCGCGTCAAAGGGCCCGGCGCCGAGGATTGGCTAAACGCGGTCTTTGCCAACCGGATGCCAAGGGCGGTGGGGCGCTCTTGCCTGACGCCGCTGATCGGGGTGCGCGGCGGGATTGCCGGGGATGCCACCGTGACGCGGCTCGGCGAGGATGAATTCTGGGTGATTTCCTCGGGCATGGCCGAGCGTTATCACAAGCGGTTTTTTGATGCCGTGCCCTTGCCCGAGGGCACCACGTTCGAGAGCCTGACCGAGGCGGTTTGCGGCTTTAACGTCGCCGGGCCGAAATCGCGCGAGATGTTGCAACGCCTGACCAATGCGTCACTGGCGACGACAGATTTCGCCTTCATGCGCTCGCAACGCATCACCCTTGGCGGCGTCGACTGTGTTGCCCTGCGGGTGAGCTTTACCGGCGATCTTGGCTGGGAATTGCATTGCGCCACCGAGGATCAGGCGCAGTTATACGATGCGCTTCTAGAGGTCGGCAAAGCGGTTGGCGCCGGGCCGGTCGGCAGCCGTGCCCTTATGTCGATGCGGGTTGAAAAGGGCTATGGCTCTTGGGGCCGCGAATACAGCCCCGAATACTGGCCACAAGAGGTCGGCCTTGCGGGGTTGTGCAAGATGGACAAGGACTTTCTTAACAAGGCGGCGGTGCAAGAGGTGCTGGCAAAACCGGCGCGCGAGACGCTGGTGCTGTTGCATCTGAATGAAGCGGATGTGGGTGCGTCAAACGCCGATGCCACGGGCGGAGAGCCGATCATGAAGGATGGCAAGGGCATCGGTCGGGTCACATCGGGCACCTATGGCTATAGCGTCGGGATGAGCCTTGCGCTTGGCTACGTCAAAGGCGCCAAGCCGGGTGACGAGGTCGAGGTGATGGTTCTGGGGCGTCCGCACAAGGCGCGAATCATGCACGAACCACCGTTTGATCCCGCTGGCGCAAGGCTGCGCGCCTGAGTTTGGCAGAGGCCCCGCGTCACCGGCGCGAGGTCGATTGCTTGCGCGCACTCTCCTGGTTGGTGAGCATCATCCAGTCGTGATGCGCAGGGTTTCGATGATATTGCTCTGGTGACATCTAATCGGTTCATCCTGAACAACGATCTCAGGCGGCGATTTGCAGTGCTTGAGGGCTGCCAGCGCCCCGCGTGAACCCTCGGAG
>JAVVFB010000074.1:0-13366 GCA_032251095.1 Roseovarius sp.
GGTTGAGTTCCGCGACGGGCTCCGCCAGATTCAAACCGCCGCCTGATCAGGCGTCACCAACTTTTGCGCATATCTCACGCGACCAACGACGCCGTGATCTCTGCCTATGAAAAAAAGCTCAATCAACTCGAAAAAGAGAAGGCCCGTATGCGGGAAAATGTCTCCAAAAGTGAGCCGAAAGCGGGCAAGCTTGAGGAGATGATAGAACTCTCTTTGAAGTTCCTCTCAAGCCCTTGGAAACTATGGGAAAGCGGAGATTTTACACTGCGCAGAACGCTGCTCAGATTGGCCTTTACGGAGGGTTTTGCGTACCATCGAAATGGGGCAAATAGAACACCTCAAAAAGCGTTACCCTTCAAGGCTTTGGGCATGTTTTCTGGGGGTGAAATAGTTAATGGTGCTGCTGGGGAGGATTGAACTCCCGACCTCGTCATTACCAATGACGCGCTCTACCACTGAGCTACAGCAGCACACTGTGGCGCGCTGATTAGCCCCTAATCGCAAGTGGCGCAAGGGGTAACTGGACGGTTTTTCATTGCTGCTGTAAAGAAGCGGTATGAGCAAAAAACAATCCCCGAAAACCGGCGACAAACCGGGCCAGAACCGTGAAGACAGGCTAAAATCGGCATTGAAGGCCAATCTTGCCCGGCGTAAGGCCCAGATGCGCGCCCGCACCGATGACAAACCGGGCGAGCAGGTAGCCGGGAACGAGGACAAAGGGTAGAGCAGATGGATTCGATTATCGTTACGGGCAATGGACCGCTCAAGGGGCAGATCCCGATCGCAGGGGCCAAGAATGCCTGTCTGACGCTGATGCCGGCCACGCTGTTGAGCGAAGAGCCCCTGACCCTGACCAATGCGCCGCGCCTGTCGGATATCAAGACGATGACCACGCTGCTGCAATCGCTTGGCGCCGAGGTGTCGCAATTACAGGATGGTCAGGTGCTGGTGATGTCGAGCCACGCCTTGGACAATCACGTCGCCGATTATGACATCGTGCGCAAGATGCGCGCCTCGATCCTTGTGCTCGGGCCGATGCTTGCGCGCGACGGGCATGCGGTTGTGTCGCTTCCCGGCGGCTGTGCGATTGGCGCGCGCCCGGTCGATCTGCACCTCAAGGCCCTAGAGGCGATGGGCGCCGAGCTTGAATTGAAAGACGGCTATGTGCATGCCCGCGCGCCCGGCGGCTTGCGCGGCGGCGTGGTGGATTTCCCGATCGTGTCGGTCGGCGCGACCGAGAACGCCCTTATGGCGGCGACGCTGGCCAAGGGAACGACCGTACTCAAGAACGCCGCGCGCGAGCCCGAGATCGTTGACCTTGCCCAATGCCTGCGCCGCATGGGCGCGCAGATCGAGGGCGAAGGCACCCACACCATCACCATTCAGGGCGTTGACCGCCTTGGCGGGGCCACCCATCCGGTGGTGACCGACCGGATCGAACTTGGCACCTACATGCTGGCGCCTGCGATCTGCGGTGGCGAGGTCGAGCTTTTGGGCGGGCGGATCGACCTTGTCGGCGCCTTCTGCGAAAAGCTGGATGCGGCCGGGGTCAGTGTCGAGGAAACCGCGAAGGGCCTCAAGGTCAGCCGCAAGAACGGTCGCGTGCGCGCGGTCGATGTGGTGACCGAGCCCTTCCCTGGCTTTCCCACCGACCTTCAGGCCCAGATGATGGCGTTGATGTGTACTGCTGAGGGCACCTCGGTTCTTGAAGAGCGGATCTTTGAGAACCGCTTTATGCACGCCCCCGAACTGATCCGGATGGGCGCCAAAATCGAGGTGCATGGCGGCGTGGCCACGGTGACTGGCGTTGACCGCCTCAAGGGCGCGCCGGTGATGGCGACCGACCTGCGCGCCAGTGTCTCGCTTATTCTTGCCGGTCTTGCGGCAGAGGGCGAAACCATCGTCAACCGCGTTTACCACCTTGATCGCGGCTATGAGCATGTGGTGCGCAAGCTTGAAGGCGTCGGCGCAAAGATCGAACGGGTTTCCCAAAAATGACCGAGGATGCAACATTCGAGGATGGCCGCGAGGCACCGCTGAACCTTGGGGCGTTTGATCTTGATGACCTCAAGGTGATCTCGACGCTGGCGCAGGATGCGGTGTTTCCGATCACCGAGATGACATGGCGCGCCGGTGAGCGGCGTTTCGCCCTGCTGATCAATCGGTTCCGCTGGGAAGATGCAGGCCAAACACGCCACGCGCCCGAGAGGGTGCAATCGCTTTTGGTGATCGACAATGTGTTGCGCGTCGCCAGCCAGGGTATTGATCGAACGGACCGCGATACCATCCTGTCGCTTTTGTCGATCACCTTCGAGCCCGGCGAAGAAGGCGCAGGGCATGTTGTTTTGACGCTTGCGGGCGATGGCGCGATCCGGCTTGAGATCGAGGCGCTTGAAGTCACACTAAAGGACGTCACACGCCCTTACCGTGCGCCCTCGGGCAAGGCCCCGACGCATGACTGAACGCCCTGCACCCCGCCACAGGCCAGGTGCAGGGGTGTAAAGCCATTCATCCATTTCTTTGGATCACAGCGTCACTGCTGAATCGATTCCAGATAATAGGCAATCGACAGAACACGCCCGCGAATGACCGCTTCCGCCCCATAAGGCCCCGGATCGGGGATATCCTTGGCAAAGCGGTCGCCCCAGACCGGCATGGGATAGCCGTGGCCACGGGTGCCCTGACGCCCGTCAATCGAATGGATGACATCAAGCATCGGAAACTTGCCGTCATTGGCCGCCGACAACCCGGTCAGCGCGGGCACCGGCACGGTCATCAACTCGGCCAACGGCCCGTCGCCGGCGGCACTCGCGCCATGACAGGACGCGCAGGCGTTCATATACTCGGCCTTGCCCAACTCATCGCCCTGAGCGACCCCGCCCAGACCACAGCACAGAGCAACAGCACAAATCTGAAGTTTGGAATTCAGCATATCGTTCTCCCTTCCAAGTGTTCACGCGCGACATCGAATGATGATTCGACAGGCCATTATCGGGCGGTATTCGCCAAGGGTTTTGACATGGCTCAAGGCGGATGCGCGGCGCATTCTGCTTGACCGCCGCGCCGCTGCGCCAATTTGCCAAGGTCCATGCCCCGGTTGTGCTGCCAATGCCCGCTTGAGGGACGGGGGCACTCGGGCTATGTCACGCCCAACAGGAGACATGACATGCCCGTATTCTTGAACGCCACCGATCCCGGTTTTGAGGCCCAGTTTCAAACCCTGCTCAGCGCCAAGCGCGAAGACAGCCCCGATGTGGATGACATCGTGGCGGGCATCATCAAGGATGTGCGCGCGCGCGGCGATGCCGCGGTGATCGAGTTGACGGCAAAGTTTGACCGCCTTGAGCTGACGCCTGAAACCCTGCGGTTTTTGCCACAGGAAAGGGCCGATCTGATCGCACGGGTGCCCGATGACGAGCGCGCGGCGCTGGAACTGGCGGCAGAGCGCATTCGCGCCTATCACGCCCGCCAGATGCCCGAAGATCAAAGCTGGGTCGAGCCGAACGGCGCGACGCTTGGGTGGCGCTGGACCCCGGTCAGTGCGGCGGGTCTCTACGTGCCCGGCGGGCTTGCGTCTTATCCGTCCTCGGTGTTGATGAACGCCATTCCCGCCAAGGTGGCCGGGGTTGAACGGCTGGCAATCGTGGTGCCGACGCCCGATGGTCAGGCCAATCCGCTTGTCCTCTTGGCCGCTGAGATCGCCGGGGTTGACGAAATTTACCGCATCGGCGGCGCACAGGCGATTGCGGCCCTTGCCTATGGCACCGAGACCATCGCGCCGGTCGACAAGATCACCGGCCCCGGCAACGCCTTTGTCGCCGCCGCCAAGCGCCGGGTATTCGGCAAGGTCGGGATCGACATGATCGCCGGGCCGTCGGAAATCCTGGTGATTGCCGACGCGGGGCAAAACCCCGACTGGATCGCGCTTGATATGCTAAGTCAGGCCGAGCATGACGAAAGCGCGCAATCCATCCTGATCACCGATAACGCCGATCTTGCCAAGGCCGTAAGCGCCGCGATTGAGCGCTATCTTGAAACGCTGGAACGGCGCGAGATTGCCGGGGCAAGCTGGCGCGACTTCGGCGCGATCATCCTTGTGCCCGATCTTGATCACGCCGCCGCCCTCAGCAACCGGATCGCGCCCGAGCATCTGGAGCTTTGCGTGAACGACCCCGATGCCCTTTCGGAAAAGATCACCCACGCGGGGGCGATTTTTCTTGGCGCCTGGACGCCCGAGGCGATTGGCGATTACGTCGGCGGGCCCAATCACGTGCTGCCGACGGCACGCTCGGCGCGGTTTTCAAGCGGGTTGTCGGTGATGGATTTCGTCAAACGCACGACGCTGGCGAAAATGACGCCCGAGGCGCTGCGCGCCATCGGCCCCGCCGCCGAAACCCTCGCGATAAGCGAAAGCCTTGAGGCGCACGGCCTTTCGGTGCGCGCGCGGCTGGATCACCTGAACGGTTAGGGGCGCAAAACCGGGCGAAACGGGTCAAACCGGTGGCAGTTTGACGCTTACCGGGACCAAACTGGCCCTTTCGCCCAAAGCAAGCGCCGCCTATAAGTGCCAGCGGCACCCGACCGCGAGTCGCGGGGCAATTTATCTATTATTACGACAGGACGCAGGCACACATGTCGATCTTTCACAGAATTCCCAGTCTGTTTGCTGCGGATATGGCAATTGATTTGGGCACGGCAAACACGCTGGTCTACGTCAAGGGCCGTGGCATTGTCCTGTCGGAACCATCGGTTGTTGCCTATCATATCAAGGACGGCGTGCGCAAAGTGCTCGCCGTGGGCGAAGACGCCAAATTGATGCTTGGCCGCACCCCCGGCAGCATCGAGGCGATCCGCCCGATGCGCGAAGGCGTGATCGCCGATTTTGACACCGCCGAGGCGATGATCAAACACTTCATCCGCAAGGTTCACAAACGTTCGACCTTTTCCAAGCCCAAGATCATTGTCTGTGTGCCGCATGGCGCCACGCCGGTCGAAAAGCGTGCCATTCGGCAATCGGTTCTATCGGCGGGTGCGCGGCGCGCGGGCCTTATTGCAGAGCCGATCGCGGCAGCGATCGGGGCCGGCATGCCGATCACCGATCCGACCGGCAACATGGTTGTGGATATCGGCGGCGGCACCACCGAGGTGGCGGTTCTGTCGCTTGGTGACATCGTCTACGCCCGCTCTGTGCGGGTCGGCGGCGACCGGATGGATGAGGCGATCATCAACTATCTGCGCCGTCAACAGAACCTGTTGGTTGGCGAATCGACCGCCGAGCGGATCAAGACCAGCATCGGCACCGCCCGCATGCCCGACGACGGGCGCGGCACCTCGATGCATGTGCGCGGGCGCGACCTTTTGAACGGGGTGCCGAAAGAAACCGAAATCAGCCAAGCGCAGATCGCCGAGGCGCTTGCCGAGCCGGTTCAGCAGATCTGTGAGGCGGTGATGACCGCCCTTGAAGCAACCCCGCCCGATCTTGCTGCCGATATCGTTGATCGCGGCGTGATGCTGACCGGGGGCGGTGCGCTTTTGGGGGATCTTGATCTTGCCCTGCGCGAGCAGACCGGATTGGCGGTTTCGATCGCCGACGATAGCCTGAATTGCGTGGCGCTTGGCACCGGCAAGGCGCTGGAATTCGAAAAGCAATTGCGCCATGCGATTGACTACGACAGCTAAGACGCCCACCTTTTCCTAAAAGGGGGACCCTTTGGCAAAAGACCGAGGACAAGGCGACGACTATACCGGCCCGCTCAAGCGTCTGCTTTTGGGGGTCGTTGTGCTGTGCCTTCTCGGACTTTTCCTTGTCTGGCGGATCGACAGCCCGCGGGTCGAACGGTTTCGCGCACAGGTGGTCGACCGGGTCGTGCCAAGCTTTGACTGGGCAATGGCACCGGTCACGGGGGCGGTCAATATCCTGCGCGATTTCCAGAGCTATCAGCGGATGTATCACCAGAATCAGGAATTGCGCCGCGAGCTACAGCAAATGAAGGCCTGGAAAGAGGCCGCGCTTCAGCTTGAACAGGAAAACGCCCGGCTGCTTGATCTCAACAACGTACAGCTTGATCCGCGCCTGACCTATGTCACCGGCGTTGTGATGGCCGATAGCGGCTCGCCGTTTCGCCAATCGGTGCTTATCAATGTCGGCGCGCGTGATGGCATCATGGATGGCTGGGCGGCGATGGACGGGCTTGGCCTTGTCGGGCGGATCTCTGGCGTGGGGCGCAATACCGCGCGGGTGATCCTTTTGACCGACACGTCAAGCCGGGTGCCGGTCACGATTCAACCCTCGGGGCAACAGGCGCTGTTGATCGGTGACAATAGCGCGGCCCCCCCCATCGACTTTATCGAGAACCCCGATCAGGTACGCCCCGGCGACCGGATTATGACCTCGGGGGATGGCGGAGTGTTTCCCGCCGGTCTGTTGATTGGCCAGCTTGCCGAAGACCCCGGCGGCCGGATGCGGGTGCGCATCGCCGCCGATTATGAGCGGTTGGAGTTTCTACGCGTGCTACGCAGCTATGGCCACGAGGACCTGAACGACCCAGGACACCTTATCGCGCCGATGCTTCTGCCGGATGAACCCGATCCCGACACCCCGGACACGGCGGAGGCCGCAAGCAATGGCTGAACGGTTCATCCAACGTTACTGGCTCATGCGGGCGCTTTACCTGATACTGTGTATTGTTTTGATATTCATGCACCTTTTGCCGCTTGATACGCAGCCCTCCAATTGGACCGGGCCCGATCTTGTGCTGGCGATAACCTTTGTCTGGGTGTTGCGGAGGCCCGAATATGTGCCGGTTCTGCTGATCGCGCTGGTGGCGCTTGGCATGGACCTATTGTTTCAACGCCCGCCGGGGCTTTGGGCGGCCTGTGTTGTGATGGGGGCCGAAACCCTGCGCAACCGGGTGCCAACCCTGCGTGATCTCAGCTTTGCTGCCGAATGGGCCTCGGTGGCAAGCACGATGGTGCTGATCACGCTGGCCTATCGTCTGGTGTTGTCGGTGCTGATGGTGGATCAGGCGCCGCTTGGTCTTAGCCTGATGCAGCTGTTATTCACGCTGATGGTCTATCCGGTGGTTGCCTTTGCCTCGGGCACCTTGATGGGTGTGCGCCGGGCCACGCCCGGCGACCTTGATGCGAACGGTCGGCGGATATGAGGCGCCCAGGACGCGATACCGCCGAAAGCCAGCGGCGCATCACCCGGCGCGGCCTTGTCATTGGCGGGCTGATGGCCGGCGTCATGGGCGTTCTGGCGCTGCGCATGCGCTATATGCAGGTCGAACAGGCCGATCAGTTTCGCCTTTTGGCCGATGAAAACCGCATCAACATTCAACTTATCCCGCCCACCCGTGGCCGCCTGTTTGACCGCAATGGCGCGGTGATCGCCGAGAACGTGCCAAGTTACCGCATCACCATGACCCGCGAACAGGCCGGCGATGTGGACGCGGTGATCGCGCGGCTGGCCAAGCTGGTCGAGCTTGACCCGAACGAGCTTGAGCGCGCGCGCCGCGATCTGCGCGACTTGCGCGGCGACACGCCGGTCACCGTCGCCGACCGTGTCAGTTGGGGCGCGATAAGCCGGGTTGCGGTCAATGCCCCGGCCCTGCCCGGTGTCATGCCAGAGGTCGGCCTGTCGCGGCGCTATCCGGCGAAAAACGATTATGCGCATGTGGTCGGCTATGTGGGCACGGTCAGCGACAAGGATATTGAACGGATCGACGCGCCGGAACAGCTTTTGCGCCTGCCCCGCTTTCAGATCGGCAAGATCGGGCTTGAGGCCAAGCGCGAAAATGAATTGCGCGGCAGCGCCGGCACCCGCCGTGTCGAGGTGAACGCCGCCGGCCGGGTGATGCGCGAGCTTGACCGTCAGGAAGGCCAACCCGGCGCCGACATGCAGCTGACGCTGGACAACACCCTGCAATCTTATACCAACGCGCGCCTTGAGGGCGAAAGCGCGGCGGCGGTGGTGATTGATTGCGACACCGGCGATCTTCTGGCCTGCGCCTCGACGCCAAGTTATGACCCCAACCTTTTCGTGCGCGGCATTTCCGTGCCCGATTACCAGGCGCTGCTTGACGACCCCTATCGCCCGCTGCCCAACAAGGCGGTGCAGGGGATTTATCCGCCGGGATCGACCTTCAAGATGGTCACGGCCCTGGCGGCGCTTGAAGACGGGCAGATCGCGCTTGACGATACGGTCTATTGTCCGGGCTACATGGAAATCAGCGGGCGCCGGTTCCACTGCTGGAAGCGGGGCGGGCATGGCAATGTCGACCTGCATCGTTCGCTGCGCGAAAGCTGTGACATCTATTATTATGAAATGGCCATGCGCACCGGCATCGAGAAAATAAGCGCCATGGCCGAGCGGCTTGGGATCGGGGTGCAGTTCGACCTGCCGATGACCAGCGTCGCCAAGGGCCTTGCCCCGACGCGCGAGTGGAAACAGACCAACCGGGGCCAGCCCTGGGTGATCGGCGACAGTGTGAACACCGCCATCGGGCAGGGCTTTGTTCTGGCCTCACCGCTGCAATTGGCGGTGATGACGGCGCGGATCGCCACAAGCCGGACGGTGACGCCGCGCCTTATCAAGTCGATCGACGGGGTTGAACAGCCCACCGGCCATGGCGACGCGCTTGGCCTTAATGAGAACCTCATGCGCGAGGTGCGCAAGGCGATGTTCGCTGTGTCCAACAGCAATCGCGGCACCGCCTATGGCAGCCGTATCATTGAAGATGCCTTTCGCATGGCCGGCAAGACCGGCACCAGCCAGGTGCGCAACATCACCGCAGGCGAGCGCGCCAGCGGCGTGGTCAACAACCGTGACCTGCCATGGAATCGGCGCGACCATGCACTATTTGTCAATTTCGCCCCGTTTGATGCGCCCAAGGTGGCCGTGGCCGTCATCGTTGAACATGGCGGGGGTGGATCGACCGCCGCCGCGCCGATTGCCCGCGATATCACCCTTCAGGCGCTTTATGGCCAGGATCCGCCGCTTGAGGCCTATCCTGCCGCCGACCGCGCCCGGATCAAGGCGCTTCAGGACAAGCTGCGCCGGGCGCGTCCGAAAACCGGGCCGGACGGGAAGGACCGCGCATGAGCTATCTTGAATACACCGTCAGGACCACGCCAACCGGGCCAGGCAAGATGCTTCACCTCAACTGGCCGCTGGTGGTCTTGTTGATGGCGGTGGCTGGCGTTGGGTTCTTGATGCTCTACTCGGTTGCCGGCGGGTCGCTTTCGCCCTGGGCCGAGCCCCAGATGAAACGCTTTGCACTCGGCTTTGCGGTCATGCTTATGGTGGCGATGGTGCCGATCTGGTTCTGGCGCAACATGTCGCTGTTGGCCTATCTGATCTCGCTGGCGCTGTTGATTGCGGTAGCGCTTGTCGGGATCGAGGGCAAGGGCGCGCAACGCTGGATCGACATTGGCTTTATGCGACTTCAGCCGTCAGAACTGATGAAAATCACGCTGGTGATGTTGTTGGCCGCCTATTACGATTGGCTTCCGATGTCGCGCGTGTCGCGCCCGGCTTGGGTGGCCTTGCCGGTGGCGATGATCCTTTTTCCCGTCGCCCTCGTGCTGCGCCAGCCGGATCTTGGCACCTCGATCCTGCTGCTGGCCGCCGGCGGGGTGATGATGTTCATCGCCGGCGTGCATTGGGCCTATTTTGCCACCGTCATCGCCGCTGTCGTCGCGCTTGTCTTTGCAGTGTTTCAAAGTCGCGGCACAGGCTGGCAGATGCTTGAGAATTATCAGTATCGCCGGATCGACACCTTTCTCAATCCCGACAATGACCCGCTTGGCGCCGGCTATCACATCACCCAATCCAAGATCGCGCTAGGCTCGGGTGGCTGGACCGGGCGCGGCTTTATGCAGGGCACGCAATCGCGGCTTAACTTCCTGCCGGAAAAGCACACCGATTTCATCTTTGTGACGCTGGCCGAGGAATTCGGCTTTGTCGGGGCGGTTTCGATCCTCGGGCTTTATTCGCTCATCCTGCTGTTTTGCATCTCGACCGCGCTCTCGAACCGTGATCGCTATTCCTCGCTTTTGACGCTTGGGGTGGCGATGACGTTTTTCCTGTTCTTCTCGGTCAATATGGCGATGGTCATGGGGTTGATGCCGGTGGTCGGGGTGCCCTTGCCGCTGATCAGCTATGGCGGCTCTGCCATGCTTGTTCTGATGGTCGGCTTTGGCCTTGTCCAGAGCGCACATATTCACAAACCAAGGTAGATTTCATGCCCGTAAACGTCCTGTTCGCAGCCCGCCCCGAGCGGTGGGAAACCTATGAAGCGCCGCTCAAGACCGCCCTGTCAGAGGCGGGAATCACCGCGTGGCTTGCCACGGATATCCCCCCCGATGAGGTTGATTACATCGTTTACGCCCCCAATAGCGGGGTTGAGGATTTCACCCCCTTCACCCGCGCCAAGGCGGTGCTGAACCTCTGGGCCGGGGTCGAGGATGTGGTGGGCAACCCGACCCTGCACCTGCCGCTGGCGCGGATGGTCGATCATGGGTTGACGCAGGGCATGGTGGAATGGGTCACCGGCCATGTGCTGCGCCATCATCTTGGGATGGATGCGCATATCCTTGGGCAGGACGGGGTTTGGCGCAAGGATATTCCGCCGCTGGCACAGGATCGCCGGGTGACGATGCTTGGCCTTGGCGCGCTTGGGCAGGCCTGCACGGCGGCGCTTGGGCTGCTCGGATTCGCGATGACCGGCTGGAGCCGGAGCCAGAAACAGATCGACGGCGTGCGCTGTCTCTCGGGCGAACAGGGGCTGCGCTCGGCACTGCAAGTGGCGGATATCCTGGTGCTTTTGCTGCCGCTGACCGATGACACCGAGAATATCCTGAACCACGAAACGCTGGCCTATCTGCCGCGCGGCGCGGTGATCGTGAACCCCGGTCGCGGCCCGCTGATTGACGATCACGCGCTTTTGGCCGCGCTTGACAGCGGCGATATCGGCCATGCCACGCTGGATGTGTTCCGCGAGGAACCGCTACCGCCAAAGCACCCCTTTTGGGGGCACCCACAGGTGACGGTGACGCCGCATATCGCCTCGGAAACGCGGCCGAAATCCGCCTCGCAGGTGATTGCGGAAAACATCCGCCGCGGCGAGGCGGGCGAGCCGTTCCTGCACCTGGTCAATCGCGATCTGGGGTACTGACGGGCCCCTCTTCGCGCCCTTGCAGGCGCGCCTCGGGAAGGCCGTCGCTATTTGAGGATAGGGGGTTTATCGGGATCAGAGCCCGGCGCGCGCCGGGGGGCCGGTGCGTCGTGCTGTGGCAGATCGAAGCGCAAGCCACAGCTGGCAAGCCGCGCCGAAGCCGGATCATTCGCGGCAAAAAACGCCACGTCAAGCGCCGCCGCCTCAAGCCCGGAAAAGATAAGCACCTCTGACGCGGCCTGCGCCAAAGCGCGCTCAGCGCCCGGAGCGGCATCGACAAAGCCAAGCATGTGCCCCTGCGCGCCGCTGTCATAGGTCACCCCCACCAGATAGGCCAGCGAGGCAAGACCCGTGGCACTGGCCAGCCGGGCATCAAGCGCAACGACAACGTTTTCCGGCAGGCCTTTGGGCGCATGAAACCGCTCGACCCGCGCCTCAATCTCTGACGGGCCGGTGCCCAGGGTTTCGGCCAGCCAATCCACCGCCTCGGGCGGAATGAGGATCGACGAGGGCGCCACCTCCAGATTGACCCCAAGGCCAATCCCCTGCCCGGACAGCATCGCGGCGATCACCCGCCCGCTGAGCGCGCCGTAGGGTGCGGGGCGATTGGCAAAGCTGGCAAGGCGGGCCTCCTGATCGAAGACCAGCACAAAGGAGTGATCCGAGAGATCGAATACCTCGGGATCAATAGCCTCGCCGTCGGGTTCGGATTTCAACAAGAGGTACAACTCGCTCGCCGCGAGGGTCTCATAGAACCGCATGCGGGCGGCTCCGTCCTCGGGGGCGGCCTCCATCGCCGCATGGGCCGCGTCAAGACGGGTAAGCTCAGTCATTGATAAGCCTTTGAACCTGTGCACGTAATTCGGGCAGGATATCGGCCTCGAACCACGGATTTTTCCTGAGCCAAGCGGTATTGCGCCAGGACGGGTGCGGCAAGGCAAAAAGCCGCGGTGCATGGTCGCGCCAGGCCTTGACCGTCTCGCTCACCCCGGTTTTGACGCCAAGGTGGTATTTATGCGCATAGCCGCCGACAAGAATGGTCAATTCAATCTTTTCAAGCTCTTGCATCACAAGGTCATGCCATGTCGCGCCGCAGATACGCGGCGGCGGAAGATCAGAGCCCTTGGCATCATAGCCCGGAAAACAAAACCCCATGGGCACGATGGCAACGCGGGTTTGGTCGTAAAATTCGGCCTCGCTCAGCCCAAGCCACGCGCGCAACCGCTCGCCCGAGGGGTCATCAAACGGCTTGCCCGACTGATGCACGCGCGCGCCCGGCGCCTGGCCGGCAATGAGGATACGCGCCGAAGGGCGAAACCAGACCACCGGGCGCGGGCTGTGGCGCGTTTGGGTGGCGGCAAAGCGGTCTGCGCAAAGGGTACAGGCGCGAATCTGCGCGCCAAGCGGGGTCATGCCCGGATCAGGCAAGGGTCACCCCGGCCTCGCGCATGGCCGTTTCGGCGGCAGCGAGCGAACCATCAAGATCAATCGCCCGACACAGATCGCGCCGCACTCTGACAGTATATCCCAAGCGCGCCGCATCGACCGCCGAGAAATTGACGCAGAAATCCGTGGCGAGCCCAACCATTGTCAACTCACTGATCCCGCGCGTACGCAGATACCCGTCAAGCCCGGTGGGGGTTTCGTGGTCATTCTCGAAAAACGCCGAATAGCTGTCGATTGCCGGGTTCATGCCCTTGCGGATGATCGCATCGGCGCGGGTGGTCTCAAGCGCGGCGTGAAAGGCGGCGCCGGGCGCGCCCTGAATGCAATGATCGGGCCAGAGTACCTGAGGCCCATAGGGCAAATCGGTCATCTCGAACGGCACCTTACCCGGATGGGAAGAGGCGAACGACGAATGTCCCGCCGGGTGCCAGTCCTGCGTCAGGATCACCGCATCAAACGAGGTCATGAGCGCGTTGATACCCGCGATGATCTCATCGCCCCCTGTCACAGCCAAGGCGCCGCCGGGGCAGAAATCGTTTTGTACGTCGATCACGATCAAGGCATGGGTCATGCGGGCCTCCTTTTATTCCTTAGGGGTACGCAGGCGCGCGCCCTGCGTCAATGGCGCCACTTTGTCCTCTTGTTCAGACGCGCCCAAATGGGTAAATCGCGGGTCATGTACAAGATTGCCGCGCTTTATCATTTCACCCGGTTTACCGACCCGACGACGATTCAAGGGCCGC
>JAVVFB010000075.1:0-13332 GCA_032251095.1 Roseovarius sp.
GCGCGGTTCTTCTACTGCAACCGCTGCATCATTCCCTATATCAACGAAGGCATCCGCATGGTGGCCGAGGGCGTCGCCCCGGCGCTTATCGACAATGCCGCACGGCAATTGGGATTCCCGGTCGGGCCGCTGCAACTTGTTGATGAAACCTCGATTGATCTTGGCGCCAAGATCGCCCGCGCCACCAAATCCGCGATGGGGGATGAGTATCCCGACGCGGCGGTGGACGAGGTCATCTTCTGGATGGAGGGCGAGGGCCGTCTTGGCCGCAAATCCAACGCCGGGTTCTTTGACTATGACGACAAGGGCAAGCGTCAGGGATACTGGCCGGGGCTTGAGGCGAAATACCCCCGCGCCGAGGATCAGCCGGACCTGCACGAGGTGCAGCATCGCCTGATGTTCGCGCAGGTGCTTGAAGCGGTGCGCGCGCTGGAGGAAGGCGTGCTGACGGATATCCGCGAAGGCGATGTCGGCGCCATTCTCGCCTGGGGCTTTGCGCCCTGGTCGGGCGGTCCGTTTGCCTGGCTTGATATCATCGGCACGCCCTATGCCGCCGAGCGTTGTGATCAGTTGGCCGAAAAGTTCGGCCCCCGCTTTGCCACCCCCGCCTTGCTGCGCGAGATGGGCGACAAGGGTCAGAGCTTTTATGGTCGGTTTGACAAGCAGGCAAACGCCGCCTGATCCAACGCCTTTGAAAAAGCCGCGCGCCCTTTGACCGGGGCGCGCGTTTTGCGTTTCAGAGCACCTCTGCCCGGCGCCGACGCAGTTGCAGGATCAGGACCGGCAACCAGAGCACCAGCCCAAGCGCCATCGTCTTGAGACCCGGCGCGATGAACAGCAGCGACACGATGGCGATCCACCAGCGTTCCGCCCGCGTCAGGTGGCTCAGGAAGAACCCCGAAAACGCCACGCCAAGACCGCCAATCCCCATCATCGCCCCCACAAGCGTGATGGTGAACGCGCCCCAGGTAAAACCATCGGTCACGATCAACAACGCCGGGGAATAGACAAAGACAAACGGCACCAGAGCCTTGGCAATCCCAAGCCGGAACGCGGTGTTGCCGGTCTTGAACGGATTGGCCCCCGCGATCCCCGCCGCCGCATAGGCCGCAAGCGCCACCGGCGGCGTGATATCGGCGAGCACGCCGTAATAAAACACAAAGAAATGCGCAACGATCGGCTCGACCTGAAGCTGTGCAAGCGCCGGGGCCGCGACGGCCACAAGGATGATATAGGTCGCCGTTGTCGGTATCCCCGCGCCCATGATGATGCACGACGCCGCGATCAGGATCAGCGACACAAACAGCGCCCATTGCATCACACTGAAATAGCTAAGCGGCCAGAGCCCGCCCAAGGTGTTGCCGATATCGGTCGCCGTCTGCACCACCACATAGCCAAGCCGGAACCCGACGCCCGTAAGCGTGACAACGCCCACCACAACCCCCACCGTGGCCGCCGCCGCGCCCACTGCAAGCGTGTTGCGCGCCCCGTCGCCCAAGGCCTGCCACAGATCACCAAACGTGAGGCGGTTGACCGGGTTGAGAAAGCCGACCACGACACAGGCGATGATGCCGTACACGGCGGCAAAATCCGGGGTGCGCCCGCTCAGGATCATATAGACCAGAATGATCAGCGGAATGACCGACAGCCAATGCTGGCGCAGCACCAGACCCATTTTCGGCAGTTCCTCGGGCTTGAGGCCGCGCAGGCCAAGCTTGCGCGCCTCAAGATGCACCATGATGAAGATGCCGAAATAATGCAGCAAGGCCGGAAACAGCGCCGCCGCCAGAACATCGCGCAGCGGAATTTCAAGGTATTCGACCATGATGAACGCCGCCGCCCCCATGATCGGCGGGGTGATCTGCCCCCCGGTTGATGCCGTTGCCTCGACCGCGCCGGCGAAATGCGCCGGATAGCCGACCTTTTTCATCGCCGGAATGGTGAGCGCCCCGGTGGTCACCGTATTGGCGATGCTTGATCCCGAAATCGTACCCATGAAGGCCGAGGAAAAGATTGCAACCTTGGCCGGGCCACCCGCATAGCGCCCGGCAATCACCATCGCCAGATCAATGAACAACTGCCCAAGCCCGATGCGCGTGGCCAGCACGCCAAACAGGATGAACAGGAACACATATTGCGCCATCACCCCGATCGCGATGCCATAGATGCCTTGGTTCGTCATATAAAGGTGGTTGATCAACCCCTGCCAGCTTACCCCGCCATGTTTAAGAGCGCCCGGCGCCCATGGCCCGAACAGGGCGAAGGCCACAAAGATCAGCGCGATGATCGGCAAGGTCGGCCCCACCGAACGGCGCGCCGCCTCTAGCGTGAGAACAAGCAAGGCGGTGCCCATGAACACATCTGTGGTCGAGGGGTTGCCGACCCGCACCGACACCACCGAAGGCGGCAACAGCGGCAGGTAAAGCGAAGCCGCCACCGCCAGAACCGCCAAACCGACATCCCAGACCGGCACGCCGCTTAGGCGATACCACGCCGGACCGGGAAGCGCCGTGCTCAGGCTGCGCCGCCATGCGAACAGCAAGAACACCAGCCCCAGAACGAACGAGAGGTGAATCCCCCGGTGCAACAATTCGCGCACAAGGCCAAAGCCCGAGGCGTAGAAATGATAGGCCGACATCGCCACCAGAGCGACACTGATCACCCCGGCGATCATCGGACCGGTGGGGCGAAACGCCAGTTCAGGATCAAACTTGCGCTCGATCTCGTGCAACTCGTCGGCGCTTAACGCGGGGGCGGGATCATCGGTCATGGTCGGGATGCCTTTGGCAGGGGGCGGGACAAAAATCGGCGGCCCTAGGATAGGGCCGCCGGTCAGGGCACCAAAATGCCCCAAAGGCTTATTTCAAGAGGCCCGCTTCGCGATAGAACCGCTCGGCCCCCGCATGAAGCGGCACACCGATGCCGTTCAGCGCGGTATCGGGCGTGATGGTCTTGCCCTTGGCATGGCCCACATCCAAAAGCTTGCGCGAATTGTCGTTCCACAGCGCCTTGGTGATCTCATAGATCAGATCATCATCCTCTTTGGCCGAGGTGAACCACTGCGCACCAACAGCGACAGTGGTCGTCGCGGCGACACCTTCATAGGTGCCCTCGGGGATATCGCTCTGGGCGAAAAAGCCATATTTTTCGGTCAACGCCTTGGCGCCTTCGCCCTCAATCGGCACCAGCTTGATCTCTGCCGCCGAAGCGAGCTCGACCAAAGAGCCGGTCGGGTATCCGGCAACCACAAAGAACGCATCAATCCGCCCGTTACGAAGCGCATCCGACGCGGCATTGCCCTTGAGCGCCTCTGCCGTGACATCGTCAATCGACAGACCGCTTGCCTCAAGGATCAGCCCGGCATCGACATAGGTGCCCGAGCCCGGCTCGTCGAGCGAGACGCGCTTGCCCTTGAGGTCGGCCACGGAATTGATGCCACTATCGGCGCGCGCGACAAGGTGGATATGCTCTTCAAACAGCGCCGCGATGGTGCGCAGATCGGTCGCGGGCGGCTGACCGTCCATCGTACCGGTGCCGGTATAGGCCCAATAGGCCACGTCCGATTGCGCAAAGCCGGAATTGCGAAGGCCCGAATTGATCGCATTCACGTTATCGACCGAGCCGCGCGACGACACCGCCGAGGCAATCAACCCATCGACGCCACAGCTTCCGCCTTCGTCACAGGGGCGCGAGCCGGGGGGCTTGGAAATCGCGTTGGCGATCACGCCGCCGACCGGATAATAGGTATAGGCGGTGCCGCCGGTCCCGATGGTGAAAAACTTGAGGTCCTGCGCCACGGCAGCGCCGGCAAGGCCAACGGCCACAACCGCACCCGCCGCCAGCGTACGCATGAAAGTCGTCATAGGTTTCATTCGGTTCTCCCTGAACTCGCGGCACGGCGTTTTCCCCATGCCGTATATCGTCGCACAGGGCAAAATGGCCCGTGCGCTTTGCGTAGGTTAGGCCAAGTCAAACGCCACGCGCAAGCCTTGCGCGCGACGGGTGGTCGGGCTTAAAGCGGAACGAACTCTTTTTGCGCGGCGTTGAACTGTTCCAGATCGCCAAGGCCGATTTCGTGCCAGAGACCGTGAATGGTCAGCGAGCCGTCCTTGACCGCCTCGGCCACGAAGGGAAAGGTCATCAGGTTTTCAAGCGACACGATCACCGATTCCTTTTCCAGCGCCCGGCGCTGTTCGGCCTCATCCTTGATTTCGCGCACCCGCTCATAGCCGGGGCGCAGGATATCCATCCAGCGACCCACAAAGCTTGAGTCGGCCTCAAGCTCGGGGGCATGGCCCGAACACATATCAAGACAGCCCTGAACCCCGCCGCAATTGGAGTGCCCCAGAACGATCACATGCGCCACCTTGAGCGCCATTACCGCATATTCCACCGCCGCCGAGGTGCCGTGCTGTGCGCCATCCGGGCAATAGGCCGGGACAAGATTGGCGATATTGCGGTGAATAAAGAACTCTCCTTGATCCGCACCAAAGATCGAGGTGACATGCACACGGCTGTCGCAACACGAAATGATCATGGCACGCGGATGCTGGCCATCCGTGGCAAGACGGCGATACCACGCCTGATTTTCGGCATAGGCAGTGGCCTTCCAGCCGTGAAAACGTTGCACCAGATAGCTGGGCAGAGGGCGGGCGTGTTCCATGATCTCTCCGGGTCTTGGGGCAATCGAGTGCTGGATAGTCTGAATTCGCATAGAATTCGAGGGATAAAACGCGAGGCGCGCAACCATTTGGGAACCTTGAAAGTGCAATGATGTGCGAAGTCGTGGGGATTACTATGAACTTAAAATTCGGGTGAGAATGTGGAACAGGTGACTTTGCTTAAACAAGACGAAACTGTGCGGCTTGATGCCGACCGGCTAGAGGCGCTTTATCTTCAGTTGGGGGAAAGCAATGCCGAAGACGTGGTCTGTCGCGCGCTTGAAGAACTGGCCGCGCGGCTGTCGCATTCCGAACGCTGTCATCGTGAAGGGCGGCTTGAGGATATGCGTAAAAGCACGCGAAGCCTGATCGCGATTTCCGATCAGATCGGGATGCAGCATTTGGCGCGGGTCGCGGGCGACGTGACCGGGTGCATCGACAGCGGCGACCGCAACGCCCTTGCCGCCACCTTTGCGCGGCTTCTGCGGATCGGCGAACGCTCGCTTTGCGAAATCTGGGATCTTCAGGAATTGCCACTGTGACACGCCCCCGCATTTGATGGGTTGCAGGTGGCGCAATCGCGGCTAGGCTGGGCAAAAATATCTGCCTGAAAGGCCTATTGCCCATGACCCTAACCTTCGCCCCGGATAACGCAGCTGCCCTGCCTTTGCATGTGATCGCAGAGGATGCTTTGGACGGCTGGCTTGCCGATCAATCCGACGCCGTAAAGGCATGGGTGGCCGCCGCAGGCTTTACCGGCGCGTTGGGGCGCACTCTTTTGGTGCCGGGGGACGCAGGCGCGCCTCAGATGGCGCTTGCCGGTTACGGCACCAACACCGCGCGCGCACGCGGACGGTTTCACCTTGCGGCCTGCGCCGCCGCCCTGCCCGAGGGCACCTATCGCCTTGAGGGCCTGCCCGAGGATCAGACCGAGACCGAGGCGCTTGGCTGGCTTTTGTCGCATTACGCCTTTGAACGCTATCACAGCCAAAGCCCGGCAAAGGCTCGGCTGATCGCCCCCAAGGGCATTGATGCCGACCGGATCGAAGTGATTGCCGCCGGCGAGGCGCTGACACGCGATCTGATCAACACGCCCGCCTCTGATCTCGGGCCCGACGCGCTTGAAGCGGCTTGCGCGGCCATCGCCACGCAACATGGCGCCAGCATCGAAACCATTTGCGGCCGCGACCTGCTCCAGCGCAATTTTCCGCTGATCCACACCGTCGGACGCGCCGCCGAAACCGCGCCACGCCTGATTGACATGCGATGGGGCGTGAGCGGGCCGAGACTGACCCTTGTTGGCAAGGGCGTTTGCTTTGACACCGGCGGCCTGAACCTCAAACCCGGATCAAGCATGGGGTTGATGAAAAAGGATATGGGCGGTGCCGCCACGGTTCTGGGCCTCGCGCATATGATCATGGCGCTTGGGGTGCCGCTCCAGCTGCGCGTGCTTATTCCGGCGGTTGAAAACGCGGTGGCCGGCAATGCCTTTCGCCCCGGTGATATCCTGACCGCGCGCAACGGGTTGACGATCGAGATCAACAATACCGATGCCGAGGGCCGCCTTGTGCTGGCCGATGCCCTTGCCTTTGCCGCCGAGGAAAAGCCGGATCTGATCCTGTCGATGGCAACGCTGACCGGCGCGGCGCGGGTGGCGGTCGGCCCGGATCTTTCGCCCTATTACACCGATGACGCGGGCCTTGTCCGCGCACTTGAAGCCGCCGCCGCGAAGGTCGCCGATCCGGTCTGGCGCATGCCGTTTCACACGCCTTACGAGGCGATGATCGAGCCCGGCATTGCCGATCTCGACAACGCGCCGTCGGGTGGGTTTGCCGGCTCGATCACCGCCGCGTTGTTCCTGCGCCGCTTTACCGATGGGCTTCCCTACGGGCATTTCGACATCTATGGCTGGACCCCCACGGCGGCGCCCGCGCGCCCCAAGGGCGGCGTCGGCATGGGCGCGCGCGCCCTGCTTGAGGCCCTGCCGAAGGTTTTGTCCCTATGAGCGATACGCGCCTCATCTCGGTGCCGATTGCCGATTTGCGGCGCGCACCCGGCGGCCCGCGCGACCGCCAGCTTTTGATGGGCGAGGCGGTGACCGTGCTGGGCATCACCGACGGCTGGGCCGAGATCACCGCCACGCGCGACAATTATCACGGCTATCTGCCCGAAAGCGTTCTTGGCACAGGCACCCCCACCCATCGCATAAGCGCGCGCGCCACCCATCTTTATGCCGAGCCGGATTTCAAAACCCCCGAACGCCTGAGCCTGAGCCATGGCGCGCGGCTGACCGTGCTTGGCTCCGGCGCGCGCTTTGCCGAAACGCCGCAAGGTCACGTGCCGCTTGCCCATCTCAGCCCGCTTGAAACCGTCGAGGGCGATCCCGTCACCGTGGCCGAACTCTACCTCGGCACGCCCTACCTTTGGGGGGGCAATTCGTCGTTTGGGATTGATTGCTCCGGTCTGGTTCAGGCCGGATGTCTTGCCTGTGCCATTTCCTGTCCCGGCGATAGCGGCCCGCAAGAGGCCGCGCTTGGCACCATTCTGCCAGAGGATGCCCCCCTTGAACGCGGCGACCTTTTGTTCTGGAAAGGCCATGTGGCATGGGTGGCCGACGCCGAAACCCTTGTGCATGCCAACGCCCATCACATGGCGGTCGCCTATGAGCCGATCAGTGCCGCCATCGCCCGCATCAAGGCGCAGGGCGACGGCCCGGTCACTGCGCGCAAACGCCTGAAAGGAATACCATGACATCCGATCCGTTCTTTCACCCGGTCTCGGGGTTTGAATTGCCCCGTTTCGCCGGCGTACCCACCTTCATGCGCCTGCCCTATGTGCCGCATGGGCATGACCGCTATGACGATGTGCAAATCGGCCTGATCGGCGTGCCCTGGGATAGCGGCACCACCAACCGCCCCGGTCCGCGCCATGGCCCGCGTCAGCTGCGCGACGCCTCGACCATGATCCGCGCCCAGCACGCCACAAGCGGCATGCGCCCCTTCGAGGCGCTCAATTGCGCCGACCTTGGCGATGTGGGGCCGAACCCCGCCGATATCATGGACAGCATGGCGCGCATCACCGCCTTTTACGATCAGGTGACAGCGGCCGGAATCACCCCGCTGACCGCAGGCGGCGATCATTTGACAACGCTGCCGGTGCTGCGGTCGCTGGCGCGGCGCGCGCCGCTTGGCATGATCCATTTCGATAGCCACACCGACCTGTTTCATTCCTATTTCGGCGGCACCCTTTACACCCATGGCACACCGTTCCGCCGCGCCGTCGAGGAAGGCCTGCTTGATCCCAGGCGGGTGGTGATGATTGGCATTCGCGGCACCATGTATGACACCGAAGATCGCGATTTCGCCGCCGCCAACGGCATCCGCCTTATCCTGATCGAAGAGTTTCACGCCCGCGGCCCGGATGATGTGATGACCGAGGCCCGCGAGATTGCCGGCACAGGCGACACCTATGTGAGCTATGACATCGACTTTGTCGATCCGACCTTTGCCCCCGGCACCGGCACCCCCGAGGTGGGCGGGCCCAACAGCTATCAGGCGCTTCAGGTGGTGCGCGGGCTTGAGGGCGTCAATATCGTCGGGGCCGACATGGTCGAGGTCTCGCCGCCGTTCGATACCTCTGGCGGAACTGCCTTTCTTGGTGCGTCGATCATGTTCGAATTGCTCTGCGTGATGGTCGGGGCCAAAACGGCACCTTAGATCGGGCCGCGTTCATTCGCATTCGCGCGACGCGCTCTAACCAATTGATTTCGCATGTTCGGATCGCTCTAGATCGGGCCGCTGCCGCCCACATCAAGCGGCGCGATCGACAGCGATTTGATCACCGCGAAACACCTCTGCCCCGGCGCAAGGCCGAGTGCGCGGGCAGAGCGCTGCGTAATCCGCGCCAACACGTCCTGATCCGCGCCCATGCGCAGGCGCACCATCACGCCCGGCCCCTGCCCTTGACGCAAATCGGTCAACTCGCCCTCAAGCACGTTGAGCGCCGACAACCCCTCTGGCCGCGTGCGCGACAGGATCACATCCTGCGCCGCTATCCTGACCCGAACCTCTGCGCCAATCGCGGCGGCAAAGCCCGGCACCAAAAGCCGCCCGCCCGACACCGCAAGTTCGCTCAGCCCATCGTCGTGATGCGCCAGAACCTGCGCCCGCAGAACCGAGCCGGCGGCGCGAATGCCAAAGGCCGGGGCCGCCGCCGGGTCCGAAAGGATATCCTGTGCGGGGCCGACGCGGCGCACTTGGCCCGCCTCAAGCATGACGATGTGATGTGCCAGCCGCGCCACCTCTGACACCGAATGGCTGACATAGATCACTGGCACCTGCATGTCATCGCGGATCGCCTCGATATAGGGCAGGATCGCGCCCTTGGCCACATCATCCAACGCCGAAAGCGGCTCATCCATGAGCAACAGGCGCGGCGCCGTCATGAGGGCGCGCGCCATCGCCACGCGCTGTGCCTCGCCCCCCGAGAGGCCAGAGGGGCGACGCGTCAAAAGCCCCTCAAGCCCAAGCGCCGCCACGATGGCCGCGCAATCCGGCTGCCGCCCTGCCTTGCGCGCGCGCCGCCCGGCATAGGCAAGGTTGCCCGCCACGCTAAGATGCGCAAAAAGCCGCGCCTCCTGAAAGACATAGCCGATGCCGCGCCGATGCGGAGCAATGAACCCATTCGGCCCCTGCCAAGGTTGCCCGTCAAACGACACGCGCCCCTGCGCACGCGCCTCAAGCCCGGCGATCACCCGCAACAGGCTTGATTTACCGCTGCCCGACGGGCCAAACACCGCCGTCAGGCCACTCGGCGCAAAGCCCTGCGTCACCGCAAGGTGAAACCCCGGCAAATCGAGCGTGATATCGACGAAAAGCCCGCTCATCCTGCATGCACCGGAAAGCGGCGGTTGGTGGCATAAACGGCAATCAGCACCACAAAGGAAATCCCCAGAAGGATCGCCGACAACAGGTGCGCCTGCGCATATTCCAGGGTCTCGACATGCTCGTAAATCGCGATGGAGATGACCTTGGTCTGGCCCGGAATATTGCCGCCCACCATCAGAACGACGCCGAATTCGCCCAAGGTATGCGCAAAACTCAGCACCATCGCGGTGAGATATCCGCGCAGTGCCAGCGGCGTGGCGACGGTGAAAAACCGGTCCAACGGCCCGGCGCCAAGCGAGGCCGCCGCCTCCATCGGGTGACGGCCGATTGCCTCGAAACTGGCCTGAAGCGGTTGCACCGTGAAGGGCAGCGAGTAGAGCACCGAGGCGACCACAAGCCCGGTGAACGAGAAGGTGAGGCTTGTTCCGGTCACATCGCGCCAGGCGCCGCCAAGCATGCTGTTGGGACTGAGCAAAACCAAAAGGTAGAACCCCAGAACCGTGGGCGGAAGCACCAGAGGCAAGGCGGTGATCGCCTCAACCGCCACCTTGGCACGGCTGCGCGTTTGCGCCAGCCACCATGCCAGCGGCGTGCCGATGATCAGCAGGATTACCACGCTGATCCCCGCCAACCGCATTGTCAGCCAAAGTGGGGTGAGGTCAGGAAACGGTGCGCCGTCACTCCACATGATAGCCATGGCCGAGAATCACCGCCCGCGCCTCTGATGTCTTGAGATATGCGAGGAAATCACGCGCGGCGGCATTCTTGTCCTCTAGCAAAACGGCATCCTGCCGGATCGGATCGTAGAGGGTCTCGGGCACCTCCCAAAGGCTTCCCGCCTGGCGATTGCGGGTTGAAATGGCATAGGATTTCGCCACCAGCCCCAGTTCTGCATTGCCCGTCGCAACCATGGAAAACGTCTGTCCGATATTCTGGCCCATCACCAGTTTTGGCGTGAGCGCATCCCAGAGGTCAAGCCCCTGCAAGGCCTGTTTCGCCGCCAAACCATAGGGCGCCAGGTCGGGATTGGCGATCGCCAGATGCGCGAAGCCCCCGGCCCGGAGAACGCTCGCCCCGTCGTGCTTGATGGCGCCGGGCGTGGCACTCCAGAGCACCAGTTGGCCCGTGGCATAGGTAAAGCGCGATCCGATGACGGCACGCCCCTCGGTTTCCAGCCGCGTGGGGCGGGCCTGATCGGCCGCTAGAAAGGCGTCAAACGGCGCGCCTTCGGTGATCTGAGCGAAAAGCTTCCCGGTCGAGCCGGTGACAAGGGCGATCCGGTGATCGGCTTGCGCCTCGAACCGGGTAATCAGGTCTTCGGCCGCCTCGGCAAAATTCGTCGCGACCGCAATCGTCGCCGTTTCGGCATGGGCCGCCCCGATGCCGGAGGCAAGCAACAGCAGCACACAAAGGCGGCGAAAAATGGTAACTGCGGTGCGCATTGGCGGCCCTTCCCGATCTCGTTATGTTTGATGGGAAACATCGCGTAGAGCGCCGTCAAAGGCAAGCGTTATTTTCTGCTGGACATATCGCATAGCAGGGCGGCGATGGCCATAATCTCGGGTGCGCCCTGATCGGCGCAACGCCGCTCCAGCGCGCGATACTGACGCAACACCTCTTCCCCGGTTTCGGTGAGGGCCGCGCCGCCGCCCTTGGCGCCGCCACGTGCGCTTTGCACGACGGGCGCGCGAAACATAGCATTCATTGTCTCAACCAGCATCCAGGCCCGCTTGTAGCTCATGTTCATCGCGCGACACGCCGCCGATATCGACCCTGTTTCGGCAATCAATTCAAGCAGATCGGCCTTGCCCGGCCCGATCATCGCGCCGTCGCCGAACACGAGGCGCAGGCGCAATTTTGCGCGCGCCGTCGGCTCTTCTGTTTGCGAGAGCGTCACAGGTTCAATCCACCGCGCGGATAAGCTTGCGTTCCAGCACCCGCAACACAGCTTTCAAATCATTGCCACGTTTTAAAATCTGCCCGTCGATGCCAACCACCGCGTATTGCCCTTGCTTTGCGCGCAGCTTGGGCCGCTTCTCGATCCGGTAAAGCGGGTTTTCCGCCGTGCGCCGGAAGATCGAAAAGACCGCCAGATCGCGCAGACAGGAAATGCCGTAATCACGCCATTCCCCGGCTGCAACCATACGCCCGTAAAGCGACAGGATGACCGCCAGTTCAGTACGGTGAAATGCCACCGGTGCCTGGGTGCCAGACATCTGGATCGGGCTGAAAGGTTGAAAACTCATGCCCATAGAGTCGCCCCAAACCCCTCGCGAATCAAGCGAATTCGCGCGCTACGGTGCCGGTCCCATTTTCTTCTGCGAAGAAAATGCCCCAGAAAATTCGCAGAATTTTCTGGTCCCGGACCTAGGCAAACCGGCCCTGACAAAACCAACCAGGCGACAGGGCGGCCCCATGGGCGTAATACAGCCAAAGCTGCTCGCCGCGCATCGTGACCACCTGCCAGTAATCACGCACCCCACTGCGCCATTCGGGATCATCCAGCCACCATTCCGGCGCGATCCGTTCCGGGCCTGTGGCGCAGATCACATCATGTGACCGCCCCCGCCAATGAAACCCGCCCGCAAGATACGGCAAATCAGGCGCACGCACTGGCTCTGGCCGCCAGATCAAAAGTGGGCGCTCGATCGCAGGCACAGGCCATGGCCCCTGCGCCACCTCTGACCAGGCCGCCGCCAGAACCTGGGCCGATTTCTCCGGGATATGGCTGCTGCCGGGATGGTGGCGGGTGATCGCCTCAAGCCCGATGCGCGCCCCAAGCCGCCCCATCAGATCCTCAATGGCACAGGCCTGTGATTGCCGCTTTTCGGCCACGCCAAGGGCCATGACATGTCCCGCCATCTGCCTCGCCTCGATCCGCTCGGTTTCAACCGCTTCAAGGCGCAGCATATCAATGCCAAACCCCGCCTCGATCTCGCCAAGCTTCATCACCAGCAACGGCAGGATACACGGCGCTGTGTCGGCAGGCCGGGCAAGGCCCACCTGCACCGCCTGCACCGTGCCATCGACGCGAAACGCCTCGAACCGCAGCCGCCGCGCGCCCTGCCCCCGGTCGCGCAACAGAGCACAAAGCCGTTCCGCCAGCCGCTCAAGACCGGCGCGCAGATCGTCTTGCAATCCGATCGGCTCGGGCAGGCTTAGCCGCGTGGCAAACGGCTGTTCCGGGGCCAGGGGGGAGACTTGTTCCGGCACCAACCCGATCGCCTGATCCAGCCTCAACAACAACGCGGGGCCAAATCGGCGCGCCAAGGGTCCACGCGGCTGCCCCGTAAGATCACCGATCCGCCGCAGCCCAAGTTGCCCCAACTCCTGCACCATATCCTGCGGCAAACGCAAGGCCGCCACCGGCAAAGACGCAAGCGCGCCGCGCATCTGCCCCGGCGATGCAATCTGTCCCACCGCCCCGGCGGACCGCACGACCGGCGCCGCGCCACCACGTTCCCATGACCGACGCTTGGCCGCGCGCGAACGGGTGGCGCGCGCCTCCTGGTCAATCGCATCGCCCGACCGGACCGGCCTGTCGCCCTCCCCGGCAAAGCGGGCAAGCGCCCAGGCCGCCCCAACCGTATCCGCCAACCCACAGCGCGCACTAAGCCCAAGATCCGCCGCCCGCTGCACCAGATCCTGCATCATCGCAGCCTCACCCCCAAATAGATGCGCCGAGCCGGTGGTATCAACCACAAGCCCGGTCTTACCCTGTTGCCCCACCCACGGCGAAAAGCGCCCGGCCCAACGGCAAAGCCCGCGCAAGAACGCCGCCTCTG
>JAVVFB010000076.1:0-13313 GCA_032251095.1 Roseovarius sp.
GGCACGGTGCGCTGGACCGTGCGCCGTCCGGTGCGGGTCTTCGTGCTTTATCTTGCTATGGCGGTCCTGATGGCATTCATGTTCGTGCGCACGCCGACCGGGTTTTTGCCCGAAGAGGATCAGGGCATTCTCTTTACCCTGATCCAGACCCCGACCGGCGCCACCGCCGAGCGCACGCTTGAGGTCGTCAAGCAGGTCGAGGATTACTATCTGACGCAAGAATCCGAGGTGGTGAATTCGGTCTTTGGCGTGGTCGGCTTCAGTTTCGCAGGCAGAGGTCAGAACATGGGCCTTGGCTTTGTGCAGCTCAAGGATTGGGACAAGCGCACCGAACCCGGCCAAAGCGTGCAGGCGCTTGCGGGGCGGGCCTTTGGCGCCTTCAGCCAGATCACCGATGCGATGGTGTTCCCGGTGGTGCCGCCCTCGGTGATCGAGCTTGGCAATGTCTCGGGTTTTGACTTTTACCTTCAGGCGCGCGGCGGGCAGAGCCATGACGAGCTGTTGAACGCCCGCAATCAGCTTTTGGGCATGGTGACGCAAAGCCCGTTGATTGCCTCGGCGCGGCCCAACGGGCTTGCGGATGCGGCGCAGTTCAACCTTGATATCGATTGGCGGCAGGCCGGCGCAATGGGCCTCACCCCGACGGCGGTGGGCGAGTTGCTGCGCATTGCCTGGGCGGGAAGTTACGTGAACGATTTCATTGATCAGGGCCGCATCAAACGGGTCTATGTGCAAGGCGATGCCGAGGCCCGCGCGACACCCACCGACATCGACAAATGGCGGGTGCGCAATGCCAGCGGCGGCCTTGTGCCGTTCTCGAATTTCTCCGAGGGCCGTTGGGATTACGGCGCGCAGGGGCTTTATCGCTATAACGGCATCCCGTCGATGCAAATTCAGGGCGCGCCCGCGCCCGGCGTCTCGACCGGCGATGCGATGGCCGAGATGGAGCGCCTGGTGGCCCAGCTCGGGCCGGGGTATGACATCGCCTGGACCGGCTTGTCGCTTGAAGAGCGCGACTCTGGAAACCAGGCGCCCTTGCTTTACGCTCTGTCCCTCGCGGCGGTGTTCCTGTCGCTCGCGGCGCTTTACGAGAGCTGGTCCGTGCCCTTCGCGGTGATGCTTGCCATGCCGATCGGGGTGCTTGGTGCGCTAAGCGGCGCCTGGCTTGGCGGGTTCGACAACGGGGTGTTCTTTCAGGTTGGCCTTTTGACGGTGATCGGGCTGACCGGCAAGAACGCGATCCTGATCGTCGAATTTGCCCGCGAACGCTATGACCGGGGCGAGCGGGTGATCGACGCGGTGGTCGAGGCCGCGCGCCAGCGGTTTCGCCCGATCATCATGACCTCGATGGCCTTTTCGCTTGGGGTTTTGCCGCTGGTCCTTAGTTCCGGCGCAGGCTCTGGCGGGCGCAACGCGATTGGCTCGGGTGTGCTTGGCGGCACGATTTCGGCGACGGTTCTGGGGGTGGTCTTCGTGCCGCTGTTCTTCATGGCCGTGACCCGCCTTGTGCGCCGCTTCAAGCCCTCTGATCAGGGGTCCTGAGGGCGCGCGCCCTTGCGCCGCCCCCCTGGACGTCGCATGCTGGTGGCGAGCTATTGGAAAGGTATCGGTCATGAGAGTTGTCGTTATGGGGGCGGGCGTGATCGGCGTCACCACCGCATATTACTTGGCCAAGCATGGCGCAGAGGTGGTGGTCATCGACCGTCAGGTCGGGCCGGGGCTTGAGACCAGCTATGCCAATGCCGGCGAGCTGAGCTATGGCATGACCTCGCCCTGGGCGGCGCCGGGAATTCCCGTCAAGGCGGTCAAATGGCTTTTCATGAAGCGCCGTCCGCTGTTCATCTGGCCGCTGATCAGCCCGACAATGTGGAGATGGTGCGCCCAGATGCTGCGCAATTGCAACGAAGACAGCTATCGCATCAACAAGGGGCGCATGGTGCGGGTGTCAAACTATTCGCGCGACGTGATGCCCGATCTGATTGCCGAGACCGGCATCGAATATGATGGCCGCGAACAGGGCACCTTACAGCTTTTCCGCACCGCCAAGCAGATGAAGGGATCGAAGGCGGATCAGGAAATCCTTGCAGAATACGACTCTCCCTACGAGGTGCTGGGCCGGGACGCCTGCATTGCCGCTGAACCCGCCCTTGCCGAGGTGCGCAACAAGTTTGTCGGCGGCCTGCGCCTGACTGCGGATCGCACCGGGGATTGCCGTTTGTTCACCATGGCCCTGGCCGATAAATGTGCAGAAATGGGCGTCGAATTCCAATACGGCCAGTCGATCCGCTCGATTGCCATCGAGAATGGCAAGATCGCAGGTGTAGATACCGAGATCGCCGGGCGCATCACCGGTGATGCCTATGTTTGTGCCATGGGAAGCTATGCGGTGAACGTGCTCAATCCCATCGGGGTCAGGCTTCCGGTCTATCCGGTCAAGGGATATTCCGTCACCCTTCCGGTGACCGACGATGCCTTTGCCCCGCAATCCACGATCATGGATGAAACCCACAAAGTTGCCATCACCCGCCTTGGCGATCGTATCCGGGTTGCCGGAACGGCGGAAATCGCGGGCTATTCCAACCGCCTTGGCCCGCATGCCACCAATACGGTGAAACATGTGATCGGCGACCTCTTTCCCAAAGGTGGCGACATTTCACGCGCCGAGGGCTGGACCGGCCTTCGCCCGATGACGCCGGATGGCACCCCGGTTCTGGGGCCGACGCAATATGACAACCTATTCGTGAATACCGGCCACGGAACGCTGGGGTGGACGATGGCCTGTGGCTCTGGACGCGCGGTGGCGGATGTCGTGCTTGGCAGAACGCCTGAAATCTCTCTCGAAGGGCTTACGGCGGCCCGCTATGGGGGCTGAGAAGGCCCATACGCGTTTTCCTATGCTCACGCGGCTGCGGCACAGGCTGGGGCACCGGCTGGGCACCGGGCATTGCCCCCATTTCATCGCCAAACGCCTGCCAATTCAGGTCACCGACATATCGCTGGGTCATATGGCCGTTGCCATCCAACAAAAACAGATGCAGCCAGCCATTGTCGAAGAGCGCGCGCAGGTCAGGGTGGCGACCAAGGATATCATTGACCGCCTTGCTGGGTGCCTCAAGGCAGACTGACAGGCGGAGCGGATCATGGGCGAATCCTTTGCCGTCATGCACCGATTGCCAGGGCAGGCCGCCCCGCAGGTTACCCCCGTTTCCTTCCACGACACCGATACCTCCGGTGACATTGTGCAGGAGCTTGTTGCCAGAGCCAAACAGATCCGTGGCCACGACCGAGCCGTAATATTGCAGGCTGATCCAGCTGGCCACGACGACAGGTGCTGTCAGGATCAACTCGAGTACGCCAAAGCCGGTATCCCTGGTCCAGTCATAATCATGCAGGAAGGCGCGCCCGGCCAAAGGCTTGCCGCGGGTTCGGGCGCGGGGGGCGGCGATGAAGGCGTTGCATCCGGCAAGCGCCCATTCGGGGCGGGTTTCGGCCCAGTCAACGCTGCGCGCCGCAATGCCGTCGCCCCTGTCCGCACGGGGCAGGCGCAAGGCGCGTTCGGTTCGCGCGATCCGGCCGGCGTCTGCGAGCCAGTCTTTTGCTTGCTTTACCCGAGCCTTGGGCAGGATCTGCCCGCTATCCGCGTCAAACAAGGAAACCGCATCCGTGGTCGTGTCATGCAATGCGGCGACAAAAACCGTATCACTCGGGATCGTGATGCCATGCTCCACCAGCCCCGCACGCAGATCGGCACAGTTCAGCATGTCGGCCAGAAGCCGGGCGTTGACGTCGCCCTTGTAGCCGCCGCACGCCCCGCAATGCAGGGCACTGGCATGCGGGTTGTTCACGACACTTGCCCCATGGCCAACCAGCAGGATGAGCGGTGCAAACGTCTCGGTCAGCGACATCGCCCGCAGGATTTTGGCCGCTGCGGCGATCTTGTCGGTCAGGGTCACATCATCGCCGAGCCGGGGCTGCGCCGAGGGGGCCTTTTGCGACGGCGACAGAGCAAGGGCATCGCGCAGGATCTTTCCCACATAGAGCGGGCCGGTCGCCTCGACGAAGGCAAATGAGGATACCGCCGCAAGCTTGAACCGGCCCCAGGCACGCCCGGCCCGCGCGCTGAACCGTGCGGATTGGTCGGCCTTGGCCGTCTGCGCCGTGGTGCTTGTGCTTTGCAGCGTGGGGGGCAAGAGAACGGGCAAGCGGGCCTCGACAACGTCCGAGGCAAAGTCGCGATGCCCGAGTGCCAGCCCGAAGAATCCGGCAAACCCGAGGGTTTGAATGCCGGGGTCCAGGCCTTCCAGCGCCCGGCGAAGGACTTCGGAGCGCACATCGATGCAGAACGCGGCCTGAAGGGTGGGGCGTTGCTTGGGCCGATCCTGTTCGGGCCTGGCAAGAATGTCGGCAAGCTGGCGCTGTGCGGCCCGTTCTGCGGCGTCCTGAAGGATGCCGCTGGCGATCTGGGCTGTGGTCGGTTTCGGCGGGGTGGCATGGGCGCTATGTATCTCGGACCAACGCGCCGCGATTTGCGGTTCATATTGCGCAAGAAGGGCCTGGTCCCAAAGCAGACGGATCGTAAGCATATCCGTCGTGGTCGCGTCCCTCTGCCCCTTTAGCTCTGCGGCCCAAAGCCGTTGGCGCGCCACTTGTGACCAGCCCCCAAGCCCAAGCAACAGCTGATGAAAATAGCTGGCCGCGCCGTCCGGGGTAAGTTTGAGCGCATCGCAGGCCAGCGACAACGCCGTATGTGCGCGCGAGGGAAGAGCGGCAACCATGGCGGCAAACCCCGACAGCCCCGCAATTTCCGGTGTGAGGTCGCGGCTGGCAAAACTCTGCCAGCTTTCAAAGGCATGGCGCCCCGGCGTGACCTGCCAGAGGGCCTGTCCGGTATCGAAATATCCTGCCGCCCAGGCCCCGATCCGATCCTCGATCAGGCCGGGCCAGTCGATGCCCGACGCCTCTTTGGCAAGATGCGCGACCGTTGGCAGGCTCTGGGCGGCATCGTCCGGTGCCCCGGCCGCTGCTTTCAGGGCCGCAAGCGTTTCCGGGGCACCGACAGGGGCACGGGCCAGGGCCTCTGCAAGATCGGCGTCAGTTATCGTGCCATCCGCGATGCGGGTCTGATACCAGTCATTCTGCATCGTTGCGCGGTTGCCTGAAAGCCGATTTAACAGGGCCGAAACCTCGGGCAATGTCCGATCCGTCTGGCCCAAAAAGGGGTTGACCGCGACCGAAGAGGCCAGAGGCCAAAGCGGGGGGATGGCGCGGCTTGCAGCCTCTGACACGGAGATGAATTCAAGTTGTGTGCCGGAAAAACCCGCCTGTGTGGTGACCTTCATGATTTGGCTCCTGTTCTTGAGGCATTGCGAGACCAGCCCCTGAGCAAGCGATCTTCGATTGCGTTGATGTAGAGGCCGTTTGCCAGGTGGATGCGAAGCCCCTGTGCCGCCGGGTGGTGCGACCAAAGCGGCAGGGTGGACTGCGCAAGGGCGACCAATCCAAAGCTGAAAAGCGCCAGCAGGATCAGGGCCCATTCAAGCGGGCCGGCCACCGGGGCCGGTGGCAATATGCCCGCTGTCAGCCACTCCGATCCCCGTTGCAGCGCGATATAGGCCAGTGTTGCCGCAACCGACATAAGGGCCGTGCGCCGTGTCAGGGCGCGCGGTGCCGCATCGGCAAGACCCTGCGCCAGAAGATAGGCCACGCCAAAGATCAGGATCGCGCCCAGGGCAACCGCTTGCGGTGATTTGCTGCCAAAGCCGATCAAGGCGCCAGAGGCCAGGTAGACCAATCCATAGATGGCCAGGGCCAGCCCGAAGGCGCGCGCGACGGCACCAAGGTCTGGCACGGCCACGGGGCCGGGCCTGCGGGCCGCCGCGACCCGTTCCACCGCCCCGCCCGCCGACAGAAAGGCATGCGCTTTGTAAAGCGAATGGGCAAGGATGTGCAAAAGCGCGAGCGGAAAAAGCGCCAGCCCGCATTGCAGGATCATGAACCCCATCTGCGACACGGTCGACCATGCCAGCGAGACCTTGACCGTCGGTTGCGTCAGCATGACCACCCCACCAAAGAGCGCGGTGAACCCGCCAATCCCGACCAGAATGGCCATCACCAAAGGCGACAAAAGCATGACATCGGCAAAGCGGATCAACAAAAACCCGCCGCCGTTCACGACACCTGCATGCAACAGCGCCGAGACCGGAGTGGGGGCCTCCATCACCTCGGTCAGCCAGCCATGGGTCGGAAATTGCGCGGATTTGAGCACCGCGGCAAGCGCAAGACATGCTGCGGCCCCTATCGCAAGCCCGCCGCCGTCGCCAAGGCGCGCGGCGGCAAGGATTTGCGAGATCTGTGGCGTGCCATAGGCCGCAACCAAAAGCGCCGTCGCGACAAGCAGGGCCGCATCGCCAACCCGCGCAGTCACGAATTTCTTGTACGCGGCCCGCTGCGCGGCAATGCGTCCAGGAAAGAACAACAGCAGGCGATGCAAGAACAGGCTTGTGGCGATCCATGCGCCGACGAACTGCACTATATTGCCCGATTGAACCAAAAGCGCGACAGCGGCCAATGTCGCCAACAGCCATATGGTGAAACGGGTTTGCCCGGCCTCGCCATCCAGATAGGTCCGCGCAAAGCGCGTGACGACCCAGCCGATGAAGGTGACCAGAAGCAGCATGGAAATGCTGAGCATGTCCACACGGGCCGACAAACCGACACCGGCCAGACCCAGCAGGGGGCTGTCACCCGCCCCCCTTGTGATCAGCGCACCAAGCGCGGCAATGGCAACAAACAGCGCGAGCAGAGCGGCCCTTTCGCCGAGCTGTGCAGTGCTGCGCGGCGGCGTGTCACGCCGAAGGTGCAGCACAACGGCGGTTCCGAAAAGGATGACGGGCGCAAGCAGTGGCAGCAGGTGGATCAGCATGAAATCTCCGATGGCAACACCAAGGTCGCGCCGTGATACGCAAATCCGCCCCGATAGGAAAATTCATTGTTTGTAACGTATCATTCTAATAAAGTGAACGATATGCCGAATCTGAACTACAACCACCTGCGCTATTTCTGGGAGGTCGCGCGTGACGGGAACCTGACCCGCACGGCCGCGCGGCTTAATCTGTCGCAATCCGCCGTTTCGGTGCAGATTCGCAAATTGGAGGATCGGCTTGGCCAGCCGGTGTTCGAGCGGCGCAACCGGCAACTGCACCTGACCGAAGCTGGGCGGATCGCACTTGATTACGCCGATACCATCTTTGGTGCAGGTCAGGAGCTTATCGCGACGTTGCGCAGAACCGGAACCGCGCGCCAGGTGTTGCGGGTTGGCGCACTTGCGACGCTTTCGCGAAATTTCCAGATCGAGTTTCTGCGGCCGCTGTTGGGAACGCCGCAAGTCGAGCTTGTCTTGCGTTCGGGGACATCCATCGAGTTGGCGCAGGGGTTGGAGACGCTCAGCCTCGATGTGGTGCTGACCAATCAGCCGCCGAGCTCTGACGCGCTGACGACCTTCATGGTTCATCCGATATCCCAGCAACCGGTCTCGGTGATTGGCAGGCCTGACCGGATTGACGCGGGCAAAACCCTGTTTGGTCTGTTGGAGACAAACCCGATGATCGTACCCACCCTGGAAAGCCCCGTCAGGGCGGGTTTCGACGCGCTTTGTGCGCGGCTTGGCGTCAGGCCGGTTTTGGCGGCGGAGGTGGCTGACATGGCCATGATGCGTCTGCTGGCCCGCGAAAATATTGGCTTGGCCGTCCTGCCGCCGATTGTGGTCAAAAACGAATTGGAAACGGGCCTTTTGAAAGAGGCCGATCACATGGTCGGCCTGTCCGAGAGTTTTTATGCCCTCACCGCCAAGCGCAAATTTCCCAATCCCTTGCTTGCCGCGCTTTTTGAGCGTCGCGGCAATCGCCACACGCCCCTTTCATAAGCTCAGTGGCATAACGTAAGCTTGGGGCGCGAGCCACGCCGATCACTCTCCTTCTTTGGGATAATAGAGGCCGCTAAAAAGATGTGCCGTATTGTTAAAAACCACGGGCACCATGCGCGACGTGTGTTGCTCCGCTTCAAGCGCCGCCCTGGGCGCGTTGGCCTGACAGGGACGGACCATCCTACACCGCGATGTCACACAAAATGGCAACACCTCTTCGCCCCCCATTATCTGTGACCTTTGTATCTGCTTTCCAAAGGCGAGCAGACGGAGTAGGCATGCCAATCCTCGTAGGTTTGGGACATATCATGGCGCAGAATGCCACTATTTATAAAGTTGAACTTTCTGTCTCCGACATGGATCGTCACTATTATGAGACCCATAAACTGACCGTTGCCAAACATCCCTCAGAGACGGATGAACGGCTAATGGTGCGCCTTGTCGCTTTTGCGCTAAATGCGCATGAGCATTTGGAAATGACGAAGGGCCTGTCAACCGATGACGAGCCAGACATTTGGCAAAAAAGCCTGAGCGGCGAGCTTGATGTATGGGTGGCCTTGGGACTTCCAACCGAGAAGGTGATGCGTCAATCCTGTAGCAAAGCCGAAAAGGTGATTGTCTATCCCTATGGCGGCAGGACGGCCGAGATATGGTGGGACAAGATCAAGAACAGCACCACCCGTTTTGACAATCTTCAGGTCATAAATTTTTCCGAGACCGACACAGGCGCACTCGCAAAACTCGCGAGCCGCGCGATGAGGCTCCAGATCAATATTCAGGACGGCGAAGTGATGGTCAGTGTTGATGACAGCATCGTTTATGTTACCCCCGTAAAATGGAAGAGCGCCGCGTAACCCACAGTGGCCCGCCACAAAGATGGAAGTTTATGGCTAAGGTGTCCGAGGTCAGCACCCTTGGGACAGATTTCCGGACTTCTGGTTCTGACGCGCCTTGCCCGTTGTCGTGGACCCTTCGCCATGTTCGATCGTGCGCTCGATCCATGGTGACCTCGATTTCGGTCACTGTTCAGACAAGAAAAATCACTCGAACCCCGGCTTTCGGGGCGCTCTGTGTAAACACTTGTGTAAACGCTTGTGTCGTAACGCCTCAGACCATCCCAGCCAATATGGCAGGTTGGTTGATTTAAAACGATAATTTCAGAAAGTTGGCTGGGGTGGTAGGAAACCCAGGCAACTTCAGCTTGGAATTGAATATCGTTCAAAATCAGGTTCTTATGATTTTTTCGAGTTTCCTGAACAGTGCGTTGTGTAACCTTTTGTGTAAACACCTGTGTAAACAAACAGGTGGTCGGTGGATTTTCCAAGACTAGCGTAATTTGGATTGCATGGGAATGCTAAGCGGCATGGATTTATTTCTATGTTGGTATCGGGTTGACCCGCCGGGTGAAGTTGAAAGCAACATTCATGCGCGACGACGCGTTCAAGTCAAAAGCAGCGCTCCAATTTCGATAATGATTTTCGTTTAGGAGGCCACACCGTGCGTGTGGCCAGAAGGCGGCTTCTCTAATGGATCTGCCGTTGGCGGCGCTCAGACGCCGCGATGTTGCGGGGGCCGTGCCCCCGCGGATCCTTTTAAGATATATATGGTGGGTGTGGGCTGAGAGTTCTGTGCTTTAGTGGAAGGGAAGGTGGCGGTGGAGGAGGCGGGATAGAGGTAGGTTTTGGGGTCGGTTTAGGCAGAAATATCTTGGTGTGGGTGCCCCGTGCTATGGGAGGTAACGCCATCGAGGAGGCGATTGATTGCTTCTGCATTGAGTGATCTGTGTTCGACGAGATGGCGCGCCAATGTCTCGAGAAAATGGGCATTCTCCTGCAGGATTTTCCCTGCGCGACTTTCAGCTTGAGTGATCCGCTGCAGGACCCGGTCCCTGATGGCGGGCGTTGTGAGATGGACGGCGTCGGGGTTCTCGTGCCAGACTGGCCCCTGCAAGCCCATGCCGTAGGTGGTTTCGATGTTGAGGGCCGCTCGCGTTGCAAGTGCGAGGTCGGAATATGCGGGGCCGCCTGCGCCGGCGGAGACTTCACCGAGAATCAGGCGTTCGGCCGCGCGCCCTGCCATGGAATAGGCGATCTGGGCCTCGATATCAGACAGGCGGCTTTCACTCGTGTGCATCAGGCAGTCGATCCGACCGCCGAGGTCAGTGATCATGATCCGCTTGACCTCACCAATCTGAAGCACGCGGGCGACCACGGCATGTCCCGCTTCATGAACAGCGATCCGCCAGGTCCGGTTTCGGTTTTCATGGCGCGGATCAAGATCCATATACGTCTCAAGCATGCCAAGGGACAACATACTGCGCGCGTGCCTGGCATCAGAACGGGCAGCACGGATCGCGGCATCGATGTCCGCAGCTGTCTTACCGACAGCGCGGCGTGACAGGCGGCGCAGATCATGGTCCGCGATATCCTCTGACAGATGGAAACGGAGGATCTCGAGAATGGCGTCGGCATCAGGGGGAAGGACTTCGATCTTGATGTCCATCCGACCGGCGCGAATGACAGCGGGGTCGATCCTTTCGATGTAGTTGCACGTGCCGACGATGATCACACCTTCCTGTCGGGCGATCTGGTCAAGCTCGGTAAGAAAGGTTGTGATCACTTGAGTGCGGTAGTTTCTGGAATGCCGATCAAGGGCATCGCGTGATCCGACGGCATCAATCTCGTCGATCACAAGCACGCATGGAGCCTTGCGCCGCGCTTTGGCAAAGGATGCCCGCATCTCGCGCAGCATGTCGCCCAGATGGCCTGCCGCTTGCCACTCTCCAAAAGTCCCCGTCACGAGACTAAGGCCAGCGCTGTTGGCCATCGCGTGTGCCAGCCATGTTTTTCCTGTGCCCGGTGCGCCGTAAAGCAGGAGGGAGCGGCTGATCTCATGCCACTGTGCCTTGCCTGCTTTCCAGTCTTTCAAATCGGTGGCGATACGCCTGGCAGCGGTGAGAGCCGTGCTGTCGCCGCGCATGTCTTCAAGACGAGGCCCTGACGTATGGACGTCGTGATGTGCCATCTGCCCCAAGCGTTCGACGGCTTGATGCAATACTGGCGCGCGTAGAGCGGCGCAGATTTCGATTGTGCTGAGCGTTTGAAGGTCGGTCTCTGATGGCAAGGCGGCACGAAGGTTTCCGGCACCGGCAACTTGTTCGGCGAGATGACCATTTTCCAGGAACTTCATCATCACGTCATGAGTTGCCGGGACCAACTGACAGAGCGTGTGGGTGGTCATCAGCAAGGCCTTTGGCAACAAGAGGCCCTCCGCCTGAAGTGTCAATGTGCATTCAAAACTGACCCGGTTTGATCATTTAAAAATGACCCGCCCCTGAGGTGGCAAAGCCCACAGGCGAGCGGCCTTCAAATAGCAGGCTCGTCTGTGGGCTTTGCTTTTTTCAGGTTCAGGTTTTGTTGCGGGATTTGCTTTGGGCGAAGCGGAAAGATGTGTTCCCGGTCTCGATGATGCTGCAGTGGTGCGTGACGCGATCAAGCAGGGCAGTCGTCATCTTGGCGTCACCGAATACAGACACCCACTCGCCGAACTCAAGGTTGGTCGTGATGATGACACTGGTGGTTTCATACAGTTTGCTGATCAGATGAAACGAGATATGCGCAAAAGTTGGTGACGCCTGATCAGGCGGCGGTTTGAATCTGGCGGAGCCCGTCGCGGAACTCAACCCCTTGGATGATCTCGGGCAGGCGGTTTTGGCCGTCGAGTTTTCGCCATTTCTTCTGCGCCGACATCATCAGCTTGAAGGCCATGGCCAGCCCGGTCTTGCGGCTGAGGCAGCCCTTGGTGCGTTTGGTGCGATGCCGGACGGTGGCGAAGGTGCTCTCGATGGGGTTTGACGTGCGGATGTGTTTCCAATGTTCCGCCGGATAATCGTAGAAGGTCAGCAGCGCGTCCCGGTCCTTGAGCAGCTTGGCCACCGCCTTGTCCCATTTCACGCCGTAGGTTTCGACGAAGAAGTCGAAGGCGACGTTGGCCTCGGCTTTTTTCTCGGCCTGCCAGATATCGTGCAGATGGCCTTTGGCCTTGGCCTGCACGGACTTTGGCATGGCGTTCAGCACGTTCATGGTTTTATGGACCCAGCACCGCTGCTCCTGCGTCGTCGCAAACACCTCGCGCAGCGCGGTCCAGAACCCCAAGGCACCGTCGCCAGTGGCCAGTTTCGGGTCCTGTTTCAGGCCGCGCCGCTTGAGATCGAGCAGCACCTCACGCCAGCTTTGGGTGCTCTCGCGGAAACCGTCGGTCATCGCCAGCAGCTCCTTACGGCCATATTCATCCGCCCCGACGATCACCAGAACACATTGTTTTTCTTCAGACATACGAGGTTTGAAGTAGACCCCATCGGCCCAGATGTAGGTCATGTCGCGAAGTTGGTGGAAATTTGATGGCGGTGAGAACGGCGGTGCAAAATTAGACCACGGTAGCGCCGTCGTATTGGCGGTGCGGGCGGCGTAAAAGTCGTCCACTTTTTCCCTTCTTGCGGCAGCAGGGAGGGCGAGGAGATTTACACCGTGGAACTTTATCTGAAGGTCAGGCTGGCGCGCAGCGAGGGGATGAGCCAGCGGGATCTGGCGCGCCATTTCAACATATCGCGCGACAGCGTTCGCAAGATGTTGGCGTTCTCGTCGCCGCCGGGATACCGGCGCACGAAGGAGATCAAGCGTCCCAAGCTTGATGGGTTCAGCGAGATCATCGACGGCTGGCTTGAAGAGGACAAGAAGTTGCCTCGCAAGCAGCGCCACACAGCGAAGCGGATCCACGAGCGGCTCAAGGCGGAACACGAGTTCACCGGCGGCTATACGATTATCAAGGACTACGTTCGGCAGCGTGAACGACGCACCCGTGAGATGTTCGTGCCGCTGGCGCATCCGCCGGGCCATGCGCAAGCCGATTTTGGCGAAGCGTTGGTTGTGATCGGGGGTGTCGAACAAAAGGCCCACTTCTTCGTCCTGGATTTGCCGCACAGCGATGCCTACTTCGTGCGGGCCTATCCGGCGGCGACGGCGGAGGCCTGGATGGACGGGCATGTGCATGCCTTTGCCTTCTTTGGCGGGGTGCCTCTGTCGGTTCTCTATGACAACGACCGTTGCCTGGTCTCGAAGATCCAGCCGGATGGTACACGGGTCCGCGCGACGCAGTTCAGCGGATTGCTGTCGCACTACCTGTTCCGAGACCGCTACGGGCGGCCGGGCAAAGGGAATGACAAGGGCAATGTCGAGGGGATGGTGGGCTACGTGCGCCGCAACCACATGGTGCCGATTCCCCACTTCCCGGATTGGGAGAGCTTCAACGCCTAGAGGAACGCGCGAAAGTTGGTGATGCCCTGAGGGGCGGCATATCATGGCGGTGTCGAGTCGCCGTCAATTCTCTGCTGAGA
>JAVVFB010000077.1:0-13167 GCA_032251095.1 Roseovarius sp.
GCGCGCATCCGCGCCACGTGCAGATCATCCTTCTGCGCCACCTGCCCGGCAAATAGCGGCGAGCCCTGCGAGGTCGGCAATCCCGCCACATTGGCCAGATCCTTGACCGCCATCGGCAACCCATGCAGCGCACCACGCGTCGGCGCCGCGTCCGCCGCGCGCGCCTCTTGCATCAAAACCTCTTCATCGCGCAGATCGACAATCGCATTAAGCACGCCATTACTGGCGGCAATCCTGTCAAGCGTGGCGCGCATAAGCTCCTGCGCGCTGATCTCCCCGCGCTCCAGCATTCCCAGCAGATCGCCCGCCTCACGTCCCGTGATATCCATCGCCGTCCCTCCCTCAGTCCCGCCGCAGGCTATGACCGCTCAATCCCCTGTGCAACCGCCTGTTTCTTCTGGCCAAAAATATCCCGGGGGAATCGCGGCACGCGATGGGGGCAGCGCCCCCAAACCCGGCCTCAGCCCTTCACTGCGGCCCGTTTCCTTTCCGCGATGACCTTTTCCGCCAGATCACGGGCAATCGCAAAGGCGCCCTTGATCCGGTCGGTTTCACCTTTCCAGTCGCGGCGCACGACGATCTTGTTGTCACGCACCTTGGCCAATCCGCGCTGATCGCTGATGAACTCGACAAGACCCTGCGGCGAGGCGAACTTGTCGTTGTGAAACTGGATCGTCGCGCCTTTTGGCCCGCCATCAAGCTTGGCAATCCCGGCGCGTTTGCACATCGCCTTGATCCGCACCACCAGCATCAGCATGTTGACCTCGCGCGGCAGCTTGCCAAAGCGGTCGATCAACTCGGCGGCGAAACCTTCAAGCTCGACCTTGGTTTCCAAGCCGCTCAACCGGCGATAAAGCCCGAGGCGCACATCAAGATCCGGCACAAAGGCCTCGGGGATGAGAACCGGCACGCCAAGATTGATCTGCGGCGCCCATTGCTCATCGGCTTCCGAGAGGCCCTCCATCTGGCCGGATTTGATCTTGGCAATAGCCTCTTCCAGCATGGATTGATAAAGTTCATAGCCGACATCGCGCATCTGGCCGGATTGCTCTTCACCCAAAAGGTTACCGGCGCCGCGAATATCAAGATCCTGAGAGGCCAGCGTAAAGCCGGCGCCAAGCGTATCAAGGCTGCCAAGCACCCGCAGACGCTTTTCGGCCCCCGGCGTGAGCGGCACGCGCGGTTTGGTGGTAAGATAGGCGTAGGCCCGCGTTTTCGAGCGCCCGACCCGACCACGGATCTGGTAAAGCTGGCTCAGCCCGAACATATCGGCGCGGTGGATGATCATCGTGTTGGCGGTCGGGATATCAAGGCCGGATTCCACGATGGTCGTCGCCAAAAGCACGTCATATTTGCCGTCGTAAAAGGCGTTCATGCGGTCATCAAGCTCGCCCGCCGCCATCTGGCCATGGGCGATGACATAGGTCAGTTCCGGCATCTGCGCCGCCATGAACTCTTCGATTTCCGGCAGGTCGCTGATCCGGGGCACCACATAGAACGACTGCCCGCCGCGATAATGCTCGCGCAACAGGGCCTCGCGGATGGTGACGCTATCGAACTCGCTGACATAGGTGCGGATCGACAGACGATCCACCGGCGGCGTGCCGATGATCGACAGATCGCGCACCCCCGAGAGCGACAGTTGCAGGGTGCGCGGAATCGGCGTCGCCGTCAGGGTCAGCACATGCACATCCGAGCGCAGCTGTTTGAGGCGTTCCTTGTGGGCCACGCCAAAACGCTGTTCCTCGTCGATGATAAGCAACCCGAGATTATGAAACCGGATCGCCTTGGCCAAAAGCGCATGGGTGCCGATGACAATCTCGACCGTGCCCTTGGCCATCGCCTCGCGGGTCTTGGCGGCCTCGCTGGCCGACACGAACCGCGACAGCGGGCGCACCGAGACCGGAAACCCGCGAAAGCGCTTGGCGAATTCCTGATAATGCTGGCGCGCCAAAAGGGTCGTGGGCGCAACCACCGCCACCTGAAGGCCCGACATCGCCGCCACAAAGGCCGCGCGCATCGCCACCTCGGTCTTGCCAAAACCGACATCGCCACAAATCAGCCGATCCATCGGCCGCCCGCTTTCAAGGTCGCTCATCACATCCTCGATGGCGCGCAGTTGATCGTCGGTTTCCTGATAGGGAAAGCGCGCGGCAAAGGCCTCCCATGCGTGATGTTCGGGCGCAATCGCGGGGGCGCGGCGCAGCGCGCGTTCGGCCGCCACGCGGATCAACCGCTCGGCCATCTCGCGGATGCGTTCCTTGAGGCGCGCCTTTTTGGCCTGCCATGCGCCGCCGCCAAGCCGGTCCAACAGCCCCTCGTCATGGCCGTATTTCGACAAGAGTTCGATGTTTTCAACCGGCAGGTAAAGCTTGGCGGTCTCGGCGTATTCCAGCACCAGACATTCATGCGCCGCCCCGGCGGCGGTGATCACCTCAAGCCCGAGATAGCGCCCGATGCCATGATCCACATGCACCACAAGATCGCCCGCGCTCAGGCTTTGCGCCTCGGTCAGGAAATTCTCGGCCTTGCGCCGCCGTCCTGCCGAACGGATCAAGCGCTCGCCCAAGACATCCTGTTCGGCGATCACCGTAAGCTCGGGCGATTCAAAACCGTGTTCCAGCGGCCAGACCGCAAGATGCAGGCCGCGCTTGGCGATCCGGCGCGCGTCCTTCACGGTCACCGCGCCGATCAGCCCCTCATCTTCAAGCAGGCCTTCAAGGCGCTCGCGCGCACCTTCGGAATAGCTTGCGACAAGCACCGGACCCTTGGCAAGTTTCGCCTCAACATGATCCTTCAGAGCGCTGAAAAGGTTTATGTTTTCCTGCTGCCGCTCAGGCGCGAAATTGCGCCCGATACGCCCGCCCGCATCAATCACCCCCGGCCCTGTGGCCTGCGGCAGCGGCACCAGTTGCAACACCCGGCGCGCATGGGTGGCCTTCACCCATGCCTCATCGTCAAGATAGAGAAGCCCCGGCGGCACCGGCTTGTAAACCGTATCGCCGCGCGACTTCTGGCTCAGGGCAAGATGGCGGGTCTCGTATTGATCGGCGATGCTGTCCCAGCGGGCCAGCCGGGTCGGCGTGACCTGATCATCAAGGCTGATCGTGGCCTCTGGCAGATAGTCAAACAGCGTCTCAAGCCGGTCGTGAAAGAACGGCAACCAGTGCTCGACACCGGCATGTTTGCGCCCCGCGCTCACCGCCTCGTAAAGCGGATCATCGGTGCCGGCCGCGCCAAATTCGATGCGATAGTTCTGGCGAAACCGGCGGATCGCGGGTTCGTCAAGAATGACCTCGCTGACCGGGGCAAGCTCGATCAGGTCAAGCTTTTCGGTGGTGCGCTGCGTGGCCGGATCAAACCGGCGCGCGCCGTCAAGCACATCGCCAAACAGATCAAGGCGCACCGGCCCACCCTCGCCCGGCGGAAAGATGTCGATGATGCCGCCGCGCAGGGCGTAATCGCCCGGCTCGGTGACGGTCGGGGCCTGAGTAAAGCCCATGCGCACCAGAAAGTTGCGCAGCGCCGCCTCGTCAACCCGCTCGCCGACCCGCGCCGAAAACGCCGCGTCGCGCAGAACCTCGCGCGCGGGAATATACTGGCTCGCGGCGTTGAGCGTGGTCAAAAGCACAAAGCGCTTGGGCATGCCATGCACCAGCCCGGCCAGCGTCGCCATGCGCGTGGCCGAAATATCGGCATTGGGCGACACCCGGTCATAGGGCAGGCAATCCCAGCCCGGAAAACTTACCACCGGCATGTCGGGGGCAAAGAACCGCAAGGCGGCCGCCATCGCCGCCATCCGCTTGTCATCGCGCGCCACATGCAACAGCGGCGCGCCGGTCTTTTCAACCTCTTTGAGGATAAGACCTGCGTCAAAGCCCTCGGGCGCGCCGCCGACGGTGATATGGGTCGCAGATGTCATGCCAGCCTAACCTTGGTGGCCGGGTGCAGGCCAGTCTTAGCCCAGAACCCCGGCATTCATGTTTTGATACATGCCCCACATAGCCGTGAAGAACAGCGAGACCACACCGATGACCTGAATAATGAAGCGATGCCGGTTCAGCCGCTTGAAAAGCGCCGCGCCGGCCAGGCCCTCGGCCTTGATGCGGGTGGCCGTATGCACCGATAAAAGCCCGACCAGTGTCAATGGCAAGCTGAGCGAAAACACCGCCTGGCTGAATTCATTGTCATAGACAAAGCCCAACAGCACCAAAGACGTCAGGGCAAAGGCCACCATACCGGACAGCAACAGCCCCGATTCCTGCGCGATGAACAGGATCCGATTGGTGTTGATACGCACCATGTCTTCAAAGTCGATGACGCTTTGCGGGTTCTTGCCCTTTTTCGCGCGCAACGCCATGTCCCATGGCACGCCCAGCACCCAATGGCTTGCTGAAGACCAGGTCACCGCAAGGGCAAGCCAGAACCACAGATTGCTGAAGCTGCGAAAGTCGATCAGCTCGAAAACGTTTTGATACCAGTTCACGACAGGGCCTTTGAAAGAGCATTGCCGTCCCTCTTAGCGCCGCTCTGTGGTAATTCCTACCCTTGAGATGCGGGAAATTCCATGTCACTCAGACAAGAGGTAAAAAACAGGAAGATCCCCATGCGCCCGACACAAGCCCCGTTTCCCGCCACGCGCCTGCGCCGCACCCGTCAATCGCCGTCGATCCGGGCGCTTGTGGCCGAGAACACGTTAAGCGCGGCTGATCTTATCTGGCCGGTTTTCGTGCGCGATGGCGACGGGGTCGAAGAGCCGGTGCCGTCGATGCCCGGCGTGCTGCGCCGTTCGATCGACAAGGTGGTCGAGGCCGCGCATGAGGCCGCCGACCTTGGCATTCCCGCGATCTGCCTGTTTCCCTATACATCGGCCGCGAACCGCACCGCCGATTGCGCCGAGGCCTGGAACCCCGAGAACCTGAGCAACCGCGCCACCCGCGCGATCAAGGCGGCGGTGCCGGGCATCACGGTGATGACCGATGTGGCGCTTGATCCCTATTCGGACACCGGCCATGACGGATTTGTGGTGGATGGCGAAATCGTCAATGACGCCACCGTCGAGGCGCTTGTTAAACAGGCGCTGAGCCAGGCCGAGGCGGGAGTCGATATCATCGGGCCATCGGATATGATGGATGGCCGGATCGGCGCCATTCGCACAGCCCTTGAGGCGCAGGGTCACCATAATGTGATGATCATGTCCTATGCCGCCAAATATGCATCGGCCTTTTACGGGCCGTTCCGCGATGCGGTTGGCGCCTCGAACGCCCTGAAGGGCGACAAGAAAACCTATCAGATGAACCCCGCCAACACCGATGAGGCGCTGCGCCTTGTCGCGCGTGATCTGGCCGAGGGCGCCGATATGGTGATGGTCAAGCCGGGCATGCCTTATCTGGATATCTGTCGGCGGGTAAAAGACAATTTCGGCGCGCCGACCTTTGCCTATCAGGTCTCGGGCGAATACGCGATGATCATGGCCGCCGCGCAAAACGGCTGGATTGACGGCGACCGGGCAATGCTTGAAAGCCTGATGGCGTTCAAGCGGGCGGGCTGTGACGGGGTGCTGAGCTATTTCGCGCCGCGCGTGGCGCGCGCATTGGCGCAAGGCTAGGCAGATTACGCAACATCCCGCGCAGGGCCGCAATCTATGGTGACAGGGCGCGCCCCTGCCCCTATACTATGTGGCATACCGGTATGGCAAAAGACCGGCCCCCAAGAGGCAACAGACAGGCAATCACATGAACAAGCTTACCAGACGTAGTTTCACACTTGGCCTTGTGGCGGGCACACCGCTTTTGGCCGCCTGCGGCAATGGCGTGGGCAGCGGCGGCGCCGCGACAATCGACGCTCGCGTCGATTCCACCATCAGCCATATGTATTCGAAATACCCCAACACCCGTACTCTGGCGGATAAATCCACCGGCATGCTGGTGATGCCTGTGGTGACAGAGGCCGGCTTTCTGGTCGGCGGCGGTTTTGGCCGCGGCGCGCTGCGGGTGAACGGGGCGACGGTCGATTACTATTCGGCCACCAAGGGCAGTTTGGGGCTTCAGATCGGCGCGCAACAGTTTGCGCATGTTCTGTTCTTCATGACCGAAGACGCGCTTGAACGCTTTCGCCGGTCGTCAGGATGGGCCGCCGGGGCGGATATCGAATATGTGTTCAACGATACCGGCGAAAACCTGCGGGCGGAAACCACCACATCAACCTCGCCGGTGGTTGCGGTCATCTTTGGCCAGGCCGGGGCGATGGCGGGCGTGTCGCTTGAAGGCATGAAATACAGCCGCATCATTCCGTGATCGAGCGCGCGGCTCATCCGGCCTGACAGCCGGCCTCGCAAGGCCGACGGCGCAATCAATCCGTAGGGTGGGTGAAACCCACGCGCATCAATGCAGCGTGAATTCACCCACCACATTGCGCCACTCCCCCGGCGCGATAAGCTTGCGATGCGTGAAGCGCACCGAATGCAGCGGGCCGTCAAGCTCGCGCTGCCAGAATTCGATGAAATCAAACAGCTTGGGGTGGTCGGGCGCCAGATCGTAATCCTGCCATGTATAGCTGTTGAGAACGTTCTGATAATCGGGCATCCGATAGAAAAATTCTGCCGTGGTCAGCCCGTATCCCTTCAGCATCAATTCAGTCTCTGACATCTGCATTTTGTGCTCCTAAATTTGCCTGTAAGAATGATCTTGCCTGAAAGAAATTACTTTTCAATGAAAACAGCATGTTAGCACTTATGTGCCGTGGCTGCCAAGCGGCGGGGCGCTGGCCCATTGCACCCAATATCCTGCCTCTGATATAGTGACGACAACTAGATATAGACCCAATGCACAGGATGGGAAAAACCGTGAGCGATACGCCCCAACCCCCTGAAGATAAAGAAGAAAACCTGCCAGAGCGCCCCGTGTACGACGGCCCGACGATCTCGATCGAGGAAGAGATGAAAACATCCTACCTCGATTACGCGATGAGCGTGATCGTCAGCCGTGCGATTCCGGATCTGCGCGACGGCTTGAAACCGGTGCATCGACGCATCCTTTATGCGATGTTCGAGGGCGGCAATACCCACGACAAACCCTATCGCAAATCGGCCCGTGCGGTCGGCGATGTGATGGGTAAATACCATCCCCATGGCGATAGCGCGATCTATGACGCCCTTGTGCGGATGGCACAGGATTTCTCGATGTCGCTGCCGCTTCTGGATGGGCAGGGCAACTTTGGCTCGATGGATGGCGATAACGCCGCCGCGATGCGCTATACCGAAGTGCGCATGGACAAGCCGGCCGCCTATCTTTTGGCCGATATCGAAAAAGACACGGTCAACTTTCAGGACAACTATGACGGCAAGGACCGCGAGCCGACGGTTCTTCCGGCGCGCTTTCCCAATATGCTGGTCAATGGTGCGGGCGGCATTGCCGTCGGCATGGCCACCAACATTCCGCCGCACAACCTTGGCGAGGTGATTGATGCCACGCTGGCGCTGATCGACAACCCCGATCTGGAAAGCGAAGACCTTATCGAATACGTGCCCGGCCCCGATTTCCCCACCGGGGGCATCATGCTTGGCCGCGCCGGCGCGCGCAAAGCCTATCTTGAGGGGCGCGGCAGCGTCATCATCCGCGCCAAGACCCGGGTCGAGGAAATCCGCAAGGACCGCTATGCGGTGGTGATCGACGAGATCCCCTATCAGGTCAACAAATCCACCATGATCGAGCGGATCGCCGAGGCCGCGCGTGACAAGAAGATCGAAAACATCGCCCACGTGCAGGATGAATCCGACCGCAACGGTGTGCGCGTCGTGATCGAGCTCAAGCGCGATGCGACGCCCGACGTGGTGCTGAACCAATTGTACCGCTTTACGCCGATGCAGACCTATTTCGGCTGTAACATGCTGGCGCTGAATGGCGGCAAGCCCGAACAGCTAACGCTGCACCGGTTCCTGTCGCTGTTCATCACCTTCCGCGAAGAGGTGGTTGCGCGGCGCACCGCCTATGAACTGCGCAAAGCGCGCGAGCGGGCGCATATCCTTTGTGGTCTGGCGGTTGCGGTGTCCAATGTGGATGAGGTCGTCGCCACGATCCGCGCCTCTGCCGATGCCGCCGAGGCGCGCCAAAAGCTGATGGAACGGCGCTGGCCCGCCGGTGATATCCTGCCCTATATCGCGCTGATTGATGACCCAAGCCATCCGGCCAATGACGATGGCACCTATAACCTGAGCGAAATTCAGGCCCGCGCGATCCTTGATCTGCGCCTGCAACGCCTGACCCAGCTTGGCGTCAAAGAGGTCACCGACGAGCTTCAGGATCTGGCCGGCAAGATCAAGGAATACCTTGCCATTCTCGCCAGCCGCGAGCGGATCATGCAGATCATCGCGGATGAGCTGCGCGAGGTGCGCGACTTGTTCGCCGTGCCGCGCCGCACCCAGATCGTCGACTGGTCCGGCGACATGGAAGACGAAGACCTGATCGAGCGCGAAGACATGGTCGTGACGATCACGCAGGGCGGCTATATCAAGCGCACCGCGCTTAACGATTTCCGCGCCCAGAAACGCGGCGGCAAGGGCCTGTCGGGGATGTCTACCAAGGACGAGGATGCGGTCACCACCCTTTTTGTGGCCAATACCCATACCCAGCTTTTGTTCTTCACCACCGATGGCATGGTCTACAAGCTCAAGACCTGGCGCTTGCCGCTTGGCGGGCGTACCTCGAAGGGCAAGGCGATCGTCAATATCCTGCCGATCCCGCCGGGTGTGTCGATTGCCGCAATCATGCCGGTGGATCGCCCCGAGGATGAGTGGGACGATCTTCAGATCATGTTCGCCACCTCGGCGGGCGATGTGCGGCGCAACGCGCTGTCGGATTTCACCAATGTGAAACGCAACGGCAAGATCGCGATGGACCTGCCCGAGGGGGTTGAGTTGGTCAATGCGCGGATCACCTCGGAAGACGACGACGTGATGCTGTTCACCAATTCGGGCCGTGCGATCCGCTTTGCGGCCACCGATGTGCGGGTCTTCAAGGGCCGCAAATCGACCGGCGTGCGCGGTATCCGCCTGAGCGGTGACGACCGGGTCGTGTCGATGTCGGTGATCAGCCATTTCGAGGCCACGGCGGACGAGCGTGCCGCCTATCTCAAGATGCGCCGCGCCCTTGCCGGTGTGACCGAAGAGGATGCCGGCACCGATGAAGAGGCCAATGAAAACGCCAGCATCAGCGCCGAGCGTTACGCCGAGATGGCCGAGGCCGAGAACCTGATCCTGACGATCAGCGCCAAGGGCGCGGGCAAGTTGAGCTCAAGCCACGACTATCCCGTGCGCGGGCGTGGCGGCATGGGGGTGACGGCGATGGACAAGGCGATGCGCGGCGGTGACCTTGTGGCGTCGTTCCCGGTCACGCTTGAGGATCAGATCATGCTTGCCACCTCCAAGGGGCAGTCGATCCGCGTGCCGATCAAGGGCATTTCCTTCCGCTCGCGCAGTGCCGGCGGCGTCAAGGTGTTTGACACCGGGCGCGGTGAAGTCGTGGTCAGCGTCGCCTGGATCGCCGATCAGGGCGACGAGGAAGACGTAGTTGACGCAGAAACCGGCGCAGAAGCGGACGGCGACAACAACGAAACCGCATAAAGCCCGGACGAAGGCAGCGATACTGTCCAAAATCACCCCGGACAGTCGCTGTTTGGGCGCAATATCCCCTTTCAGCAGGGTGATTTGGCATGTTCGCAAAGCTGAAAACCGGTTCCCGCTTTTGAGCGCCATTCTCTGACCCTGCTTGTCCGGGGGCACGTTTTTGGTCTGTGAAACACGCGCGGGTTAACCGGTTGTCAAACTCTTTGGCCCAGGATCGCGGCAACGCCATGATCCCGGGATAGCGCCAGATGAACCTTTATTGTTGCTTGATCGACCTGAAACAGGATGCCAAGGCGCTTGCCTTTGCCGCCGCGCTTGATGCCTGGATGGGCCATTTGCAAGCGCATGGCGCGATTGGCGCGTGGCGGCTCTATCGCAGCAAGCTGAACCTTGCGGCCGACACCTATCGCGATTTCCTGCTGGAAATCGAGGTTGAGGATCTGTCACAACTGGATCGCGCCTTTCGCCTGACCGGCAAACATGACGACGAAACCGCGCAATTGCACGACCGCGTGCATTCACAGATATCACATGTGGATTTTGCCCTTTATCGCCCCTATCCCGACCCCGAGCGCGCCGAGCGTATGGCCCTGGTCTAGAGCATGTCGCGTTCACTCAAAGTCACGCAACACACTCTAACCTATTGATGTCGCATGTTCGAGACGCTCAAAATCGGTCCCACTTTTGAGCAACATGCTCTAGGCGGCGGGCGGCGCCCGCCCGCGATCGGTGCGCAGCGCGTCTATTGCGTCAGGTTGTTGGCCGTCGCCCCGGCACCGACAACCGTGCCGAACAGGCCAAGGATGGTCTGAACGCGGGTGACCGGCGATTCAGTTGCAAGCAGGGTATCATCGGGATTGATATTGAACTGGCGCGCCGCGAAAAGCCCGTCGGCACTGGTCAGATCAAGCGAGAAGATGACTTGCTGCATGTCCGGGGTATCGGCGCCTAGTTTCACATCGGACGGCTTGTATTCGCGCAACACCAGCAACCCCTTGGGGTTGGCGCGTGACGCACTCAACCCGCCCATGGCCGAGATGGCCTCCATCGCGGACATCTGCTCTTTTTCGAAATTGATGACTTTCTGGGTGCTGGCGGCCCCCAAAACGTTAAAGCTTCGATCATCCTCGACCACAACGATCTGATCGCCGCCGCGCACAAGCGCGTTGCGCGCAGGATCTGCCAACAGGGTCTCGGCGCGGGTTTCATAACTTTCGCCATTGCGTTGCAACACCACCAGCGGATGGCGCAGGCTTGGGCTTATGCCGCCGGCCTCGGCGAGAACGCTTAGAATGCGGGTGTTGCGCGTCTTGAGCGGCACCGAACCGGGTGCCGCAACGCCGCCCACCATATCGACCGAATTGTTCCGGCCCTGGGTGATGGCAAGCTGCACCTGGGCGGTGGGCGCAATATCCTCAAGCTTCTGTTGAAGCCTTTCGCGCGCTCCGCTCTCTGTCAGACCGCGCACGGCGACCTCGCCCACATAGGGCATGAAGATGGTGCCACTGGCCGAAACCGTCGCAGTTGGCACAGGCGCGGACTTGCTCGCGGCAGGCGCCAGCAAGGAGTTTTCCTGACTGTCCCAGATCACCAGATCAAGGCTATCCCCACTTTGAATCAGCGACGAATCCGGGCCCCGTCCGGCAGACAGCCAATGGTAATGACCTTTCCAGCCGGTCGCGGGCCATTTCGCCAGATCAGGGGTCGAGTCGCGGGTGACTTTCACCACTTGAAACGTAGGGTTTTCAGCATCTTGCTCGTGCAGAACCTCGGATTGCAAGGCCGCGCCGCTAGGCAGGCTACAGCCCGCAAGAACAAGCGCCAAACCCAATCCAAGATGTGCTCTGAAAATCCGCTGCAACCCTCTGCTCCCTTGTCAGGCCCACTTTTGATAAGGTTCCTAACCCGCGAGCGCCGTGCTACACAAACGAAAATTTCCCCCAGCGATAGCGAACCCTGATCCGTGACCAAAAGACTTCACCCCGCCCGGTGCCTGATCACCGGAAGCAATGGCCGGCTTGGCCAGCTTTTACAGAGGGGCTGGCGTGGGTTTGCGGGGCCTGCGCCGCTCTGGATGGCGCGGCGGGGCGCGGCGGATATCCTGTGGTCTCCGGGACAGCCGATCCCAACCCTGCCGCCCATCGGCACGGTGATCGCGCTTTGGGGGCGGACCAGCGGAAGCGCGGCTGAGCTGTCGCAGAATGTCGAGCTTGTGGCGCATGCAGAGGCGCTCGCGCGGGCAAGCGGCGCGGTCCGCGTGCTGCATTTTTCCTCGGCTGCGATCTATGGCGCAGGTCGGGATCTTGATGAAACCGCCTGCCCGGCCCCGCTAAACCCTTACGGGCACGCCAAAATTGCCATGGAAGAGGCGATCGCCGCCTTGCCGCGCCGCGCGATCCGTCATTGCGCCCTGCGCCTTGCCAATGTGGTGGGCGCAGATAGCCTTGCGGGCGCACTTGCCCCCCAAGAGGCACCGATCATCCTTGATCGGTTCGCGGATGGGCATGGTCCGCGGCGCAGCTATGTCGCCCCGGGCGATCTGGCGCGCATCCTGCACACGCTTGCGGCTTTGCCCGCCAACGCCCTGCCCGCGACGCTTAATGTGACCGGGCCGGTGCCAATCCGGATGGAGGATCTGGCCCGCGCGGCACGGCGCCCGGTGGTGTGGCGGGATGCGCCAGATTCCGCTTGTCAGGAGGTCACCCTTGACGCAAGCAGACTTGCGCACTTGTTACCAAAGCTGAAACTTCTTAGAACGGCACAAGAGTATATTGCCGATTTGCACCGTCTAGAGTTTACCCGATGACCCCATCCAAGCGTTTCATGGATATCGTTCTGGCGCTTGTTCTTGCGGTGCTTTTGTTCCCTCTCATCGTGATCGTGGCGATTGTGATCACCGTTGTGGATGGGCGCCCGGTTTTTTACCTCTCGGAGCGGATGAAGACCCCAGAGACCTCGTTTTGCTTGTGGAAATTCCGCAGCATGCGCAACACGGGCGATGATGGGGGCGTGTCCGCCGGCTATAAGCGCACGCGGATTACACCGCTTGGCGGCTGGTTGCGGCGTCTGCGGCTGGACGAGTTGCCACAGCTGCTCAACATCCTGCGCGGCGATATGAGCTTTGTCGGCCCGCGTCCCCCCCTGCGCCGCTATGTCGAGATGCACCTGGAGATTTACGCGCGCGTTCTGCAAAACCGGCCCGGCGTGACCGGGCTTGCCACCTTGGTCTATCATCGCACCGAAGAACGGCTGTTGCGGGCCTGTGACACGCGCGAAAGCACCGAAGCGACCTATGTTCGCCGTTGCATCCCGATCAAGGCGCGGCTTGATTTGATCTGGGCGCGCAATCAAAGCCCCTGTTACGATCTCCGCCTGATCGGGTGCACCTTCATTCGCGCTTTCTCACAGCTCAAACGCCAGGGTTGAAGATGCGCAGAGAATACACTCAACTCTAAGTAAAGCGACTTTCCGCGCGCGCGAAAAAGTGACTTGTTTGAACAAACATGTTTGCGGTACTGTTACAGGGTCGTTTAGCGACCATCCAC
>JAVVFB010000078.1:0-13141 GCA_032251095.1 Roseovarius sp.
GAAAGCTGGTCAGGGTTCATCGCAAGGCACATCGAACATCCCGCCAGACGCCATTCAAACCCGGCCTCCTTGAAGATATCGGCAAGGCCTTCTTCCTCGGCCTGCGCACGCACAAGGCCAGAGCCGGGCACGATCATCGCGCGAATGCCGTCCTTGACCTTCTTGCCCTTGAGGATCGCCGCCGCCGCGCGCAGATCCTCGATCCGCCCGTTGGTGCAGGACCCGATAAAGACGGTGTTGATCTCGACCTCGCTCAGGGGGGTGCCGGGGGTCAGGCCCATGTAATCAAGACTGCGCTGCGCCGCATCAACCTTGCCGCCGGTGAAATCCGACGCCGATGGCACGTTTGCGGTGATCGGCAACACATCCTCTGGGCTGGTGCCCCAGGTGACCACGGGGGCGATATCCTCGCCCTTGAGGGTGACAACCTTGTCCCAATGCGCATCATCGTCGGAATAAAGCGTTTTCCACCAGGCAAGCGCGGCTTCCCACTGCGCGCCCTTGGGCGCATGCGGGCGACCCATGCAATAGTCAAAGGTCTTTTCATCCGGCGCAATAAGGCCGGCGCGCGCGCCACCCTCGATCGCCATGTTGCAGACGGTCATGCGGCCTTCCATGCTCAGGTCGCGAATGGCCTCGCCACAATATTCGATCACATAGCCGGTGCCGCCGGCGGTGCCGGTCACGCCAATCACCGAGAGGGTGATATCCTTGGCCGTCACACCCGGGCGAAGCTTGCCGGTGATCTCGACCTTCATGTTCTTGCCCTTGCGCTGGATAAGCGTCTGGGTCGCCAGAACATGCTCGACCTCGGAGGTGCCGATGCCATGCGCCAAAGCGCCGAACGCGCCATGGGTCGCGGTGTGGCTGTCGCCGCAAACCACGGTCATGCCCGGCAAGGTCCACCCCTGTTCGGGGCCGACGATATGCACGATGCCCTGGCGCACATCCGACACGGGATAATAATGAATGCCGAAATCCTTGGCATTCGTGTCCAGTGCCTCGACCTGAATGCGGCTGTCTTCGGTCATGGTTGCGGCATTGGCCCGATCAAGCGTGGTGGGCACGTTGTGATCCGGTACCGCGATGGTCTTGTCGGGCGCGCGCACCGTGCGGCCCGTCATCCGCAGCCCTTCAAAGGCTTGCGGGCTGGTGACCTCATGCACAAGGTGGCGGTCGATATAAAGCAGGCAGGTGCCATCCTCGGCCTCGTGCGCGACATGGGCATCCCAGATTTTATCATAAAGCGTCTTGGGGGACATGTGTCCTCTCCCGTTCTCTAGTGGCTGGTTTTCAGATGTGACAGGTCCTTGCGCGCCTCACAGGCGGGCTAGAATTGTAAGCGTCGCACCAAAGAAACGCCAAGGCAGGCGCGCGCGGTCATCCATGTCAAAAATCGGTATCATGCAAAGCAGATACAGCGCCGGCCCGAGTCTATCAAGAGGCCCCTATACTTCAGGGCGCATCAATGCCGCCCCCCGGCTTCTTCTGGCGCTAAATATCCCGGGGGAGTCGCCCTTTGGGCGACGGGGGCAGCGCCCCCATCACCCGGCTTTGGCTTTACGGGGCGTCGTCGATAACACCCGTCAGGGTAAATTCGCGATTGGGCCCGCCCGCAGGTTGAATTTCAAGCGCGCCAACGCCGCGTTTTCCGGCAAAGATTCCGGTGCCGCTGGTCAGCTCCCAAAACCCGTTGTCATGCAGGGCGGGTTTGTCCTCGCCCTTCATGAACACCGCGCGGACGGTGAATTTCACGATCGCCACATCTCCCGCTTCGGTTTCAAACCGCAAATAGCCGCGCGGATCGCCGGCCATCGGCGGATTGATGTCATGCCAGCCAAATTCGTCGACCTTGGCCCCTGCCAACGGGCCGTCGCCGATGGCATCCCCCTGGCGATGCACCGCCAGCACGAAATGCTTGGTGCCATCGTTCATGTCAAACTTCATCTGCTCCTGCGGCACCATGACCGCCTTGACCGAGACCTCTTCTGCGAGTGCGACGCTTGCCAGCATCGACAGGCCAAGCGCGGCGGCCCCGATAAGGTTTCCAAATTTCATGGTCATCTCCCATTATACCTAGGTTGAATATTTGCATGCAGATTCGTGCATGTGTTTAGGTGCCCGCAGCATGCCTGCCGAGAAGCCCTCGTTTCAATCCCAGAGTAAGGGGGCGTGATCACTTAAGCGTGTGGCACGCCTAGTCGGGCGACAGCATATAGCCCTCGCCGCGCACAGTCTGAAGATAGCGCGGCTGTTTGGGGTCGGTTTCGATCTTGCGGCGCAGCCGCGTGATCTGCACGTCAACGGCGCGTTCCTGGGCCTGTCCGCCGTCGCGACCAAGATCCTCGACAAGTTTGGTGCGCGTCACCGGCTGGCGCAGGTTTTCGGCAAAGATGCGCATGAGCTGCACTTCGGTCGCGGTCAGCCGGATCGGCGTGCCCGCCCGCGTCAGCTCGGCGCGCTCAATGTCATAGCGCACAGGGCCCATTTGCACCACTTTGGGGGCGGCGTTTTCCTTCTCCGGCTCTGGCATCCGCCGCAGAATCGCGTTGATACGCAGCAAAAGCTCTTTGGGTTCGAACGGTTTGGACAGGTAATCATCCGCCCCCGCCTCTAGCCCTTCAATCCGGTCGGTGGTTTCGCCGCGCGCCGTCAAAAGCAGGATCGGCGTGCCTTGGGTTTCTCGAAGCGCCCGGGTCAGGTCGATCCCGGTTTCGCCGGGCATCATCACATCCATCACGATCAGATCGAATTCCAGCCCCGCCAGAACCCGCCGCGCATGACCCGCGTCGCGCGCCACTGACACGAGAAACCCGTGCCGCATCAGGAATTTGCGCAGCAGGCCGCGAATACGCTCGTCATCATCGACGATCAAAAGATGTGGTGCTGGCCCGGTCATGCGTCAGTCTCCCTGATAGCGTAATAGCGACGGCGCATGTCGGGGTCCATCATTGCCTCAAGCACTTGACGAAACCCTGCCACGGCCTGCGGCCCTGCGGCGCGATAGGCGGCGCGCATCCGGGCGCGTTGGGCATCCGACAGCTTGCGTTCAAGCGCCTCGCCCTCTTCGGTCAGAAATAGATGACGCTCGCGCTTGTCGCTTTTGCCGACCCGGCTATCGACAAGACCATCCTCGACCAGGGCCCGCAGCACCCGGTTCAGGGATTGTTTGGTCACCCCGAGAATGGCAAGCAGGTTGTTTACCGTGGTGCCGGGGCTGCGCGAGATAAAGTGGATCGCCCGATGATGCGCTCGCCCATAGGCCATGGTCGCCAGAATGCGATCAGGATCGGCGGTAAAACCGCGATAGGCAAAGAACATCGCCTCAATGCCCTGGCGCAGCTGTTCATCGGTCAGAAACAGAAGGTTTTCGCCACCCTGAAATTCAGCCATGACCCGTCTCCGTTCACAAACCTCACGCGATATGTTTCATATTAAGTCAGCTTTATTGACATTCCAAGGCCAAACTGGTAGCGAATCTCAGTTTTAGCGCAATTTTATGTCCGAAACGGCCGTAACGTGCGCAACAAATGCAAAGACAGCCAAGAGGAGACGGATGATGTCTGGCTATGATGATCGCGACGGAAAGATCTGGATGGATGGTGGCCTTGTCGATTGGCGTGATGCCAATGTCCACATCCTGACCCATGCGCTGCACTATGCCAGCTCGGTTTTCGAGGGCGAGCGCTGTTATGATGGCAAGGTGTTCAAGAGCCGCGAACATTCGGCGCGGCTTTTGAAGTCGGGCGAACTTATGGATATGGCGATCCCTTATACCGTGGACGAGATCGAGGCGGCCAAGCGCGCGGTGCTTGCGGCCAACAACCTGACCAACGCCTATCTGCGCGTTGTTGCGTTTCGCGGCGCGGGCGAAGACATGGGTGTTGCCGCCTCGCGCAACCCGATCCGCATGGCGGTGACCGCCTGGGAATGGGGCAACTATTATGGCGACGCCAAGACGCGCGGCGCCAAGCTTGATATCGCCAAATGGAAACGGCCCAGCCCCGAAACCATCCCGGTGGCGGCCAAGGCGGCGGGTCTTTACATGATCTGCACCATGTCCAAGCACGCCGCCGAGGCCAAGGGGTGCTCGGATGCGATGTTCCTTGATTATCGCGGATATGTGGCCGAGGCGACCGGCGCCAACATCTTCTTCGTCAAGGATGGCGATATCCACACGCCGCTGCCGGATTCGATCCTCAACGGTCTGACCCGCCAGACGGTGATCGGTATGCTGCATGATCGCCAGATCAAGGTGCATGAGCGCCACATCATGCCAGAAGAGCTTGAGGGCTTTGAACAGTGCTTCCTGACCGGCTCTGCCGCCGAGGTGACCCCGGTGGGCCAGATCGGTGATTATACTTTCGAGGTGGGCGCCCTGACTCGCGAAATCTCCGAGGGCTATGAGGCACTTGTGCGGGCTTAAAAGCAGCATTTAAAGCTCAGGTTTCATACGCCGTCCGGGCTAGCCTCGGGCGGCGTTTTTGCATGCGCCAGCCCCCTGATCTTGTCCGGATTGACCAAATCAACAGGGGTGATTCGGCGTCGCGATCACGGTTCCGTGAGCGGCATGCCCTGAGGACCGGTTTTCAAACTCTCTTTAAACGTGTCAGGAATGTGGCAAGGATAAGGCAGGTCGGTCGCGAGCCGTTTTCGCAATACGATGACAAACCCTCACCCCCTTATGAGTTTCGCAACTGGCGACAGTAGCCGGCCCTCAAGTGGGCATTTGGGGGATTAGCGACCGCATTTTCCCCGTTTTGCGAAGCAATGGCGCGTATACGTATGCATTGTTTCAAATGCCGTCATAATTTCTGCTGCGAATGTGGTTAAACGGTGCTGCCACGGCAACAGTATCTTGCGGCATATCGGGCTGAAATGTGGCAAGATTGGGGTCAACAGGTGGGAAACCGAAAGGTAACGAACATGGCGAAATTGGGGCCATGCCAAAGCTGTCTCAGGGCGAATTGGTCGGCTTCCCACACTGTCAATATCGCTAGAGTTGTGTTTTTTCAGAGTGCTTGACTTGCTCTGCCGTTATGAGAGAACCTGTATAAGTTAGCTTAAAGGCTGAATAATTTCTCAACGAGGTGGATGTGGGGGCATCTGTCTATCTGTCGAGAAGGCTGCCAAGCAAAATTGATGTCATATGCAGCACCTTCGGATTGCGTGTAATCCGAGGCGACGTAATTCGGTGCCTATTGTGCCGCAATTAGGTCGCAATTGAAAACACGTCGGCCGAGCTGCTCGGCCGCCTGCGGGTGCAGGGGGTGCCCGACTGCGTGACGGTAGTGAGTTTGTGGATCGTGTGCTTCTGGGGAGTGCCAAAATGACTTTTAGAATGCTTCGGGCGCAGCCACGCCCGGGTACCAATGGTTTTATTCAAAACCTTTCTGTTCCGGGCAATCGCCCGCAGGTTTACACCGGGTTTTTCAAGCGCCTCATGGACATCGCGATGGTCTTGATCGCGGCCGTTCCGGTGACAATTGTCGTTGCTGTGCTGGCGGCGCTTGTCGCCCTGGACGGAAAGTCGCCGTTCTTTGCTCAAAACCGCGTCGGGCGGAATGGGGTCACGTTTCGCATGTGGAAGCTGCGCAGCATGGTGACCGATGCCGAGCAACAGCTTGAAACCTATCTTGACGCCGACCCCGCGCATCGTCGCGAATGGGACTCGCATCAAAAGCTGCGCCATGATCCCCGGATCACCACCATCGGCCGCTTTATCCGCAAGACATCTCTGGACGAGCTGCCGCAGCTGTTCAACGTGCTCAAGGGGGATATGTCGATTGTCGGTCCGCGTCCGATGATGCCGTCACAGCGGGTGATGTATCCGGGCCTTGCCTACTATGCCATGCGTCCGGGCATCACCGGTTTCTGGCAAATCTCGGTGCGCAACGAAAGCAGCTTTGCCGAGCGCGCCGAATTCGACAACAGCTATTTCAGTGAACTTTCGCTGGTCACCGATGTGATGGTGATGCTGCGTACCTTCCGCGTGGTGCTTTGTGGAACCGGTTGCTGACCGCCTAAAGCATGTTGCTGAAAAGTGGGAACCGGTTTTGAGCGATCCGAACATGCGAAATCAATAAGTTAGAGCATGTCGCGTGAAAGCGAATGAACGCAACATGCTCTAGGGTTTCTCAAGGCGTGCGCGTGCCTCGATCAGGCGCGCGCGCACCGTTTTTCCCCAGCTTTGCCAGTTTAGCCGGGTCTCATATTCCTGTCGGCTGGTGGCGCGCAGCCGATCATAGGCGGTGGAATCTTGCAGATAGCCGGTGATCAGCGTCGTGAAGGCCGCCACGCTGTCGCCACCCGGCGCAACGGCATGGCCGTTTACCCCCTCGCGCACCGGCACCCCCCCCACATTCAGGCAAAGCGACGGAAGCCCATGCGCCGAGGCCTCGCAAAAGGCAAAGCCGTAGGATTCAAACGAGGCCATCACCATGAAATGCGCCGATTTGAAACAGGCGTCGAGCGTTGCGCGCTCGTCGGGTTTGGATTTATCCAGATGCGCATGAACGGTGACATGGGCGGTGCGGTGACTGTCGGGCGGGGTACAGCCGATGACCGTAAGCCGCGCATCATGACCCAAGGCGCGCAACTGCTCCATGGTTTCAAAAGCCACCGGGCCACCCTTGGCAAACCAGTCGCGCCCCAGCACCAAAAGGTGTAGAAGCGCGCCTGTTTCAAGCCGGGGAGGGGTCATTGACGGGCCGGGGTCGGCGATATTGGCGCCCCACGGCACGACAAGCGAGCGGGCCGGATCAAGCCCATAGAGAGGATCGGCCTCTGCCTTGAGCCACTCGCTTGGCCAGAACAAAAGGTCGGTTGCCTGAAACACCTGGCGCTCCGCCCGCAGGATCAGCGGGTCGATCAGGCGCGACACCTTGAGGAATGATCCGAACGCTTTGCCCACCTCGGAGCGTTTGTAAGTGGTCGGAGTGGCGTCGGATGTATAGGCGGTGACCATGGGGTAAGGCAGGCGCAGCCGATGCAGCGACTGAAAGCTATAGGCGCAGAACAGAACGTCATATTGCCCCTGCCGCAATTCATCCGTCACACCGCGTGCGATCATCCGCCCAAGCGCCAGCTGCGCCCGCCAGCGGGCGCGGATGGTGACGCTGTCGGGCAGGGCCTCGATCAAGTGACGCGCAGGTTGGGCCGCATGCCAGTCCGAGCCAAGCACAGTGACATCGCCGACGTGATCGCGCAACGCCGCCACAAGCCGGGCATTGCCGCCAGAATAACTCAGGCGATCCTCGGGGCTTTGATCGCACAAATAGGCGATCTTCAGGGGTTGTGCCTGCGCCATGCCGCGGCGTTCCTTGCACTTGTCAAAACAATGGGCCCCTTACGCGGGCATTGATGCATGCCACGCGCGAAATAAGGCGCTAGCACGTTGAATTTGTTGATATCTGACCCTTTTTGACCATAGAGTACGCGATAAATCAACCCTGCGGCGGATCGGGCAAAACGATTGGCTCGCGTTTTGCCCGGGTGCACGTGGCGTGGTTGAAAACAAAAAGAGGTGCCCGGCGCGTTATGCCGAATGGATTGGCCTATCTCATGCTCGCGGTCTGGCCGCTTGTGACGCTGGTGATGTTTCGTCGCTGGCCCATAGAGCGTGCTTTGATCTGGTCGCTTTTGGGGGCCTATATGTTCCTGCCGCCACCGCCCGCCGCGTTTGACTTTCCCCTGATGCCGCCGCTGACCAAGGAATCCCTTCCAAGCGTCGCCACCTTTGCCATTTGCCTGTTCCATTATGGCCGTCAGGCACCGCTTTTGCCGCGCGGACGGCTGGCGAAGGCGCTTGTCTTGCTATTCATCTTTAGCCCCGTCGCCACCGTTCTGGGCAACACAGAGCCGGTGTTTTACGGCAGCATCGGTCTGCCGGCGCTTGGACTCAAGGATATGGTGGCGCTTGTGCTGCTTCAATTCATCCTGATCCTGCCCTTCCTGATGGCGCGACAGATATTGGCCTCGCCGCAGGGGCTGCGCGAACTGGTCGGCGCGCTGTTTGTCGGCGGGATGATCTATTCGCTGCCGATGCTGCTTGAGGTGCGCCTGTCGCCACAGCTCAACATCTGGATTTACGGCTATTTCCAACACAATTTCGAACAGATGATCCGCGACGGCGGGTTTCGCCCGATCGTGTTCATGTATCACGGGCTTTGGGTGGCGTTCTTTACGGTCATGGCCATCACCTGTGCGATTGCGCTTGCGCGCGAGGCCGATGGGCGCCGTCGCGCGGCCCTGATCGGCGCGGCGCTTTATCTGGGGGTGGTGCTGGTGCTGTGCAAATCGCTCGGCTCGCTGCTCTATGGCATCTATCTCGCGCCGCTGGCGCTTTTGCTGCCGGTGCGGATGCAGCTTCGCATTGCGGCGGTCATGGCGCTTGTCGCGATAAGCTATCCGGTGCTCAAGGGGGCCGGGCTTGTCCCGACGGATTGGTTGCTGGAACAGGCCGGGCGCGCCAGCCCCGAGCGCGCCAATTCGCTTCGCTTCCGGCTTGATAACGAGGATATCCTGATGGAGCGCGCCTATCTCAAGCCGCTGTTCGGCTGGGGAAGCTGGGGGCGCAACCATATTCTGAACCCGTTCAACGGGGTCATCGAAACCGTGACTGACGGGCGCTGGATCATCCTGATCGGGATCTATGGCTGGGTTGGTTACATGGCCGAATTTGGCCTCATCGCCCTGCCGATCCTGATGCTCTGGCGCAATAGCCATCGCCTTGGGGGGCAAGATCTCTCGCCCCTTCTGGGACCGGTTGCGCTTTTGCTGGCGGTGAACCTGATTGATATGCTGCCGAATGCAACGCTGACACCGCTGACATGGTTGTTTGCGGGAACCCTTCTGGGGCTTGCCGAAAAGATGCGCGATCAGAAATCGTCACGTCGGGGGCACCGTCCGCTTGGCTGGCGTCCGGTGATGTGAGGGGCGCGCGATGACAGGACAGAGACCGCGCGTTCTGGTGATTGCCGAGGCCGCCAATCCCGAATGGGTCAGCGTGCCGCTCGTCGGCTGGTCGCTGGCAAGCGCGCTGCGCGAGGTGGCGGATGTGCATATCGTCACGCAGGTGCGCAACCGCGACGCGTTCCTGCGCGCTGGGCTTTGCGAGGGCGTCGATTTCACCGCGATTGACTCCGAGGCGCTTGCCCGCCCGCTCTGGGCGCTTGGGCAAAAGCTTCGGATGGGCGAGGGCAAGGGTTGGACCACTCTGCAACTGATCAACGCGCTGTCTTATCCGTGGTTTGAACATCTCGTCTGGAAAGCCTTTGGCGCGGATATCCGTGCCGGCAAGTATGACATCGTGCATCGTATCACCCCGCTAAGCCCGACCCTGTCAAGCCCGATTGCCGCCAAATGCGCGCGCGCGGGCGTGCCCTTTGTGCTCGGGCCCTTGAATGGCGGCGTGCCCTGGCCCGAGGGCTTTGATCGCGAGCGCCGCCGCGAACGCGAATGGCTGAGCTATCTGCGCAGCGCCTATAAGGCCCTGCCGGGGCGGCGCGCCACCTTACGTCACGCAAGCGCCATTCTTGCCGGGTCGCGCCACACGCTTGGCGAGATGCCTCAGGCGCTGCGCGGCAAATGCGTCTACCTGCCGGAAAACGCGATTGATCCGGCGCGGTTTTGCCGCGCCGCCGCGCCGGGGGCCGGGCCGATGCGGGCCGGGTTCGTCGGGCGGCTGGTGCCCTACAAAGGCCCTGACATGTTGATCGAGGCCGCCGCGCCGATGCTGCGTGAGGGCAGGCTTTTGCTTGATCTGGTGGGCGACGGGCCGATGATGGCCGATCTGCGCGCGCAGGCCGAGGCCCGTGGCGTCAGCCACGCGATCACCTTTCACGGTTGGTTGCCCCACAAGGACGTGCAGAACGTGCTCGCCGCCTGTCACCTCTTTGCCTTTCCCTCGATCCGCGAATTCGGCGGCGGCGTGGTGCTGGAGGCGATGGCGCTTGGCGTGCCGCCCTTGATTGTCGATTACGCCGGTCCCGGCGAATTGGTACAGGCCGGGCGCGGTTACAAGGTGCCCATCGGGTCGCGCGAAAGCATCATTTCCGGGTTCCGCCGCGCCTTGGAGGCCCTTGCAAAGGATCGCGCAGCCCTTGCCGAAACCGGCCAGAGCGCGCGCGATTGGGTGGCGCAGAATTTCACCTGGGATCGCAAGGCCGAACAGGTGCTTGGCGTTTATCAGGCGGTGCTATCGGGCGTGCCGATGCCCGCGTTCTTTGATGCGCCAAGACCAGCCTCTTGCCCGCCATCGGCCGATGAAGAGGCCACGACATGAGCGCGCCATCCTCTGGTTATCGCCCCGAGATTGACGGGTTGCGCGCCATCGCCGTGTTGGCGGTCGTGCTTTATCACTTTGGCCTGCCGGGGCTGTCGGGCGGGTTTGTCGGCGTCGATATCTTCTTTGTGCTGTCGGGGTTCCTGATCGGCGGTATCCTCTGGTCAGAACTGATCGAGACCGGGGGCATCCGCCTTGGTGCGTTCTACCTGCGCCGGATCAGACGGCTGGCGCCCGCCTATTTCGCCATGGCGGCGGTGTCGTTCATCGTGGCGTGGTTTGTGCTTTTGCCGTTCGAATTCCGCGCCTTCGGCAAGGCTTTGATCGCGGCGACGGTATATCTCTCGAACCTGCATTTCTACCGCGAGGCGGGATATTTCGACATCGGCGCCGAGGACAAGGTGCTGTTGCACACATGGTCGCTCGCGGTCGAGGAACAGTTCTATATCGTCCTGCCCTTTGCCCTGTTGCTGTTGATGCGCTGGCGGCGCGCCTTGCCCGCGATCCTTGCAGGGGCGACGATCCTGTCGCTTTTGGCCTGTGTGCGCCTGACCGCCACCTCGCCGACGGCGGCCTTTTACCTGTTCCCGTTCCGCGCGTGGGAGTTGTTGGCCGGGGTGCTTTTGGCAATCGTAGGGCAGCAGAAAAACCTGCGATGGGTGGTGCATCCGGCCCTGTCCTGGGCCGGGCTTGGCCTTGTTCTGGCGGGGATCGTGATGATCACGCCTGGGCCGGGCTTTCCGGGGCTTCAGGCGCTTGTGCCGGTGATCGGTACGGTCTTGATCCTTGCCAACGGGCGCGACGTGAACCCGGTCAATCGCGCGCTGTCGCATCCCGCGCCGGTGTTCATCGGGGTGATTTCCTATTCGCTTTACCTCTGGCACTGGCCGGTTCTGAGCCTCTCGCAATATTGGCGCGGCGGCTATTGGGGCGGGGGCGAGGCGGCGCTTTGGCTGGCGCTTGCCTTTGGCCTTGCCGTGCTGTCCTGGCGCTATGTCGAGCGGCCTGTGCGGCGCATGCGCGCCCCTGCGGTTGGGCCACTGGTGGGCGGGACAGTGCTTGCCTCGGGTGCCTTGCTGGCGCTTGGCGCGCTGATCTGGAAGGGTGACGGCATGGCCGGTCGCTTTGCGCCCTTTGTGCGCACCCATATCGAGGCCTCGGGCGATTTCAATCAGGACTGGTCGCGCTGTGTGACCCCCGAGAGCGGGCCGCTGGCCGGGGTCGAAACCTGTCCCATCGGCCCCGCTGGCCCGCCCGAGGTTGTGATCTGGGGCGATAGCCACCTTCGGGCGATGAAAGAGGGGATCGAGTACGCGGCCTTTGCGGCCAATCGCCCCGCCTTGGTGATCTGGCATGCCGGTTGTCCGCCGCTCTTTGGCGTGACCAAGGCCGAAAGCGCCGCCACCCCCGCGCAGGATGCCGATTGCACCCGCGCCACGGAAACGATCCGCAAGGGCCTGTCGCAGATTGAAAGCCTCAAAACCCTGCTGCTTGTCGGCCGCTGGAGCTATTATGCCGAAGGGCAGGGCAGCGGTATCGACGCGCATAATCGCATCACCCTTGCACCCGCCCCCGAAAGCAATCTGCCGGTCGGGCCGCAACACACGCTGTTCAACGCCGCGCTGACCCGCACGGTGGCAGAACTGCGGGCGCAATTCGGCCCGGTCTTTGTGCTGCGTCAGATGCCCGAAGTGCCGGAGTACGCATCCCGCGAGATTGCCCGCGCCCTTGCCCATGGGCGCATGGCGCGCGACGATCAAAGCCGTCTTGTGGTGCCGCGCTTTGCCGCCAAGGCCCGCGCCGCGCGCGCCGAAGCGCCGCTTTTTGCGCTTGCCCGCGCCGGGCGGATCATGCTGATCGACGGCTGGCCGCGCCTGTGCGACGCGCGCGACTGTTCGGTGATGCAGGGCGGCGCGGCGTGGTATTTCGACAATAACCACCTGACCAACCGCGCCGCCATCGCGCTCAGCGATCTGTTCGCGCCAGTCTTTGCCATCCCCGAGGTGGCGAAATGAGGGCCGATATCCGCGATACCCTTTGGGATGTGATCGTGATCGGCGCCGGCATGGGCGGCGGGATTGTCGGGCGTCGGCTGGCGGAAATGGGCCTTTCGGTGCTCTTCGTTGAAAAGGGCCCAGCCGGGCACCGCGCCGAGCGTCAGGGCCTTAATCCCGACATGGCCGATCCGGTGGCGCGCCAGTTGCGCGGCTATTGGCCGGGGCCGATGCGCGCCACGATCGACGGGCGCGCGTCAGAGTTTTTCGGCCCGATTGGCGCCGGGGTTGGCGGCTCTTCGGTGTTTTATGCCGCCACGCTTGAGCGCCCGGAACGCCATGATCTTGAGGCAACCGAGGATCGCCCCCATCCCACCGGCGGCTGGCCCATCGGGTTTGACGCGATGCGCCCCTGGTACGCGCGCGCCGAGGCGCTGTTGCATGTCTGTGGCGAGGCCGATCCCTTGTCGCCCGAGCCGCCCGCCGACCTGGCCAAGCCGCCGCCGCTTGACCCCACAGACAGCGCCCTGATGGCAAGCCTCAGGCGTGGCGGGTTGCATCCCTATCGGCTCCATTCTGCGATCCGGTATCTTGAGGGCTGCCATGATTGCCTTGGCGTCAAATGCCCCCGCCCCTGCAAGATGGATGGCCGCTCTGCCGGGGTGGAACCGGCGTTGGCGACGGGGCGCGCGACGGTGCTTGACAAGTGCACGGTACGGCGATTGCACGGCGATGCGGACCGGATCAGCCATATCGAGGTTATGCGCGATGGCGAGGTGTTTGATCTGCGCGCGCGCCGTTTCGTGCTGGCGGCCGGGGCGTTCGGCTCGCCGCGTTTGCTCTTGGCGTCGAAATCCGCGCA
>JAVVFB010000079.1:0-13019 GCA_032251095.1 Roseovarius sp.
TGCGTCGGAGCAAATCAGCCCCCGATATACGATCCTTGGCGGGGGCGATAAAACACTTTCTGATTGTGCAGACGTCCCAGAAGGTCATGAATCTGGCGCACGGTTTCATCCGAACCCGGCAAAGCGTCGCCGGCCTTGTCGAACTGCGCAGCCAACTCTGCCTTGGTCTGACGCAGCGATGTCTCGATCAGGTCCATATCTTCAACGGTCAGTTCGAAATTTGAGTTATAGGTCGGCATGCGACGCGCCCCTTCGGCTGAGTGTTTCGCGGAATATCGAGTGATTCCCATAACCGGCAAATTAGGCATCATTTGCGACAAGTCCATTAAATTTTTCAAACTGCGTCAATGTGTTACGAATTTTCTTTGTATGCAAAAGAACACGGTAAATCCCGACAGCCAAAGCGCGGCGGCAGGTCTTGACGCGCGCGGCGCGCGCAGGCATACCCACGCCATTGACCCGCAACCGGGCGCTCCGTGGGCGCCAAACCGACGAGGAGCCGCGCTATGGCCCAGATTTCCCTTACTTTTCCCGATGGCTCCAAACGCGACTATGCGCCCGGCATCACCCCTGCCGAGGTGGCCACAGACATCTCGATCTCGCTTGGCAAAAAGGCGATTTCGGCGCATGTGGATGGCCAACACTGGGATCTGCAATGGCCGATCGACCGTGATGCGGCCATCAGCATCAACACCCTCAAGGATGAAGCCCCGGCGCTTGAACTGATCCGCCATGACCTTGCGCATGTGATGGCCCGCGCGGTGCAAGAGCTTTGGCCCGACGTCAAGGTCACCATCGGCCCGGTCATCGCCAATGGCTGGTATTACGATTTCGACCGCGACGCGCCGTTCACGCCCGAAGATCTGGGCCTGATCGAGAAAAAGATGAAAGAAATCATCAACCTGCGCGACGCCGTCAAGACCGAAATCTGGGATCGTGCCCGCGCCATAAAGCATTACGAAGACAATAATGAGCCTTTCAAGGTCGAGCTGATCGAGGCGATTCCCGGCGACGAGCCGCTGCGCATGTATTGGCATGGCGCCTGGCAGGATCTGTGTCGTGGTCCGCATTTGCAAAACACCGGCCAACTTCCGGCGGATGCGTTCAAGCTGATGTCGGTGGCCGGGGCCTATTGGCGCGGCGACAGCGATCGCAAGATGCTTCAGCGGATCTATGGCGTGGCCTTTACCGGCAAGGAAAAACTCAAGGAATACATGACCTTCCTTGAAGAGGCCGAAAAACGCGACCACCGCAAGCTTGGCCGCGAGATGGATCTTTACCACATGCAGGAAGAGGCGCCGGGCCAGATCTTCTGGCATCCGAACGGCTGGAAAATCTACACCACGCTTCAGGATTACATGCGCCGCAAGCAGAACCGCGATGGCTATGTCGAGGTCAACACCCCACAGGTGGTCAACCGCAAGCTCTGGGAAGAATCCGGCCACTGGGACAACTATCAAGAGCATATGTTCATCGTCGAAGTCGACGAAGAACACGCCCGCGAAAAGACGGTGAATGCGCTCAAGCCGATGAACTGTCCCTGTCACGTGCAGGTGTTCAATCAGGGCCTGAAATCCTATCGCGATCTGCCGTTGCGGATGGCCGAATTCGGAAGCTGTAACCGCTATGAACCCTCGGGCGCGCTTCACGGTATCATGCGGGTGCGCGGCTTTACCCAGGACGATGCGCATATTTTCTGCACCGATGATCAGATCGAGGTAGAGACCAAGAAATTCATCGAATTTCTGGCCGGGATTTACGCCGACCTTGGCTTTAACGACTGGACGATCAAGCTCTCGACCCGCCCGGAAAAAAGGATCGGCTCCGAGGAAAGCTGGGATAGGGTAGAGGCGGCGCTTGGCGATGCCTGCAAGGCGGCCGGCTATGAGTACGAAATTCAGGACGGCGAAGGCGCGTTTTACGGGCCCAAGCTTGAATTCGTTCTGACCGATGCGATTGGCCGCGACTGGCAATGCGGCACGCTTCAGGTTGACCCCAACCTTCCCGAGCGTCTGGATGCCAATTACATCGGCGCCGATGGGGCCAAGCATCGCCCGGTCATGTTGCACCGTGCGGTTCTGGGGTCTTTCGAACGGTTCATCGGCATCCTGATCGAGGAACATGCCGGCAAATTGCCGTTCTGGCTTGCGCCGCGTCAGGTGGTTGTCGCCTCGATCGTGTCGGATGCGGATGACTATGTGAAAGAGGTCACCGCAAGGCTTGTCGCGCTTGGTGTGCGCGCCGAAGCCGATGTGCGCAACGAAAAGATCAACTACAAGGTCCGCGAACATTCGCTTGGCAAGGTGCCGGTGATCCTTGCCTGCGGCATGCGCGAGGTTGAGGAAAAAACTCTGTCCGTCAGGCGCTTGGGCGAAAAACACTCCAGCGTTCAGACGCTGGAAGAGGTCGCCGTGGCGCTTGCAAAAGAGGCCACACCGCCCGATTTGGCGTGATGCCTGCCCCGCGCGCCCAAACCCGGGCGTGCGGGGGGCGCTTTAGAGCGTGTCGCGTTCATTCGCATTCACGCAACACGCTCCAACCTATTGATTTCGCATGTTCGGATTGCTCAAAACCGGGTCCCACTTTTGAGCAACATGCTCTAAAAATGCGCCTTGGGTTCGTCGGGCTTGCCCGCCGCAATCGCCAGAACACCGGCCAACCCGGTAAAGCCAAGCGGGAACATGGTAAAGACGCCAAACCCGAAGGCGTAATACATCAGCCCCGCAGAGATCAGCAGCAAGACACCGCCCCAAAGCGCGCGCATCTTGGCCATGGCCCCCCCGGCTATGGCCAGCATCGGCGCCAGAAAGCTTGCGGTGCGGATCAGGGCCGGGTCGCTGACCTGTTGGGCCAGGCCTTCGATCTCGCCGAAACGGTCGATCGCCTCGGTATAGCCATAGCTGAAAAAACCCACGAGGATCGCCAGAAGACCGCCGATTATCCCCAATACCATCGCTGCGCTGCGCATGATCGCTCCTTACTAAGTTGTTCTCGTATATAGGGATTTTTGCGCGCTATCCAAGAAGCGCCGCTTGGGTATCGCTGCCCCAGCCAAGATAAAGCCTGCCGCTTGCCTCAATCAGCGGGCGTTTCATCAGGGTCGGATGCTCTGCCAAGAGCACCTCCGGGGCCTCAGTGCGTTCAGATTCGCTTAATCCCCGCCAGGTTGTGGACTTGCGGTTGACCAAAGCCTCGCCGAACTGCGCGAGTGCGGCGGCCATCACATCTTGCGGCACGCCCTCGGCCCGGACATCGCGAAACGCTGCATTTGGAAGCGATTTCAACGCCTTGCGGCAGGTATCGCAGGTTTTCAAACCATATAGGATCATCACAGCCCCCTCTTTTGTGGCCTCAATAACGGGCAATTTCCCGCCCGTCACGGAGTTTCGCTTGATTTTTACAAAGGCAATGCAATCATTCAACCTGTGACGCATCGCATCGCGGGCGGCCTCTTTGCCCCCTCTGGTGCGTCATATGGCCCGGCATAATCCCGGGGAAGAACGACGAAAAGGAGAAGCGGAATGCCAACTGGCACCGTGAAATGGTTCAATACGACAAAGGGTTACGGGTTTATTGCCCCCGATGGCGGCGGTCAGGATGTGTTTGTGCATATCTCGGCGGTCGAGCGCTCGGGGCTGACGGGCCTTGCCGACGATCAGAAGGTCGGGTTCGAGCTTCAGGATGGCCGCGACGGGCGCAAGATGGCGTCGGATCTGACGCTTCTTTAAACGTCAGGCGGGACATGCCAAACGCAACAGGGCGCGCATAGCGCACGCCCTGTCTTGATCCTTGTGCCTGTGATCAGACGATCAGTTGCAGCCTTTGGCCCCCACCGGGCAATCGAGATGCGCGCGTGCGCTGCGCTGTGGTTTATAGCTGTGGTGGCGGATTTTCTTGCGCACCGGATGCGCCATAACCTGTTGATAAGACTGCGCTTGATTGGGCGTTCCGCAACAGATCACACCGTTGAGCGACACCGGCTGCAGGCCGGTCGGACAGTAGTTTGCACCGCTCTGATAGGCATAGACGCGCGGCCCCTCGGCAAGACCGGGGGTGGCAAGAACGGCCAGGGCAAGCCCGGCGGCGATAGGGGAAAGGTAACGCATAAGACCCTCGTAAATATGGTTAATAGCCCGAATTCATTGACCGACAGGGTATAGGACAACGCCCCCCTGTCAAATTTTTTAAATGGAAACAATGTGTTTTCAATCCGGTGTGCTTTGCGCGAAACGCCCCACCCCAAACCCAACGCCGACCGGACTGTGTAGGGTGGGTGAAACCCACGCGATGCGCGGGTGTTTGGGTTTGGAACGCTTGGGTTTCACCCACCCTACGTTTGCAGCCCGCGAAACGACGGTGTTGTTTATGCAAAGCAGCCCCCACATATAAAAAAGACATTTTCGCGATAAGTACCGCTTATTTTTTTAATTCATACAAAACGCAAAACTTGCTAGCCCTAGCGGTAAAAGAAGGTACCAAACCCAAAAAAGAATTTTCGCGAAAGCAGAAACTTGACAGAAGTTAGGACCAAGATCACCTAGCAAATCCTTTAGGTCGCTCGCTGCCGCTGCCATCGAGTCTAATGTGGTCTTATTGCTCGAAGTCGTTGATCGTAGCGTCTCGAGATACTCCGAAACATTTCGCTCGCTTTGCACAGATTGAAGGTCGTCTATTGAGAACGCTTCCAACTCGAGAATGCGATCCTCCGCCTTTTTGTTGCTTTTCTCAAGGGCTCTCAGACGCCTTTCAAGCCCCTCCAAGGGACTCTCCGTATTTTCTGCCGCCCCGCTCTCGTCTATTGTGTTCTTAACCACATGGGCCCGCTTAAACCACTTTGCGAAGCCAATGTAGTCCCCGTACCAATTGACAACAAATGAAACAGCCAAAAAGGCCACAGTGACCGAGGAGATTATCTCAAATTCGTCTGGTGCAATGTCTCTGCCCAAAAGCGGCCAAGCCTCGCTATTGTAGTCAAAGAACTTGACAGCGATCAGCGTAGAGCTCGCAAAAACTATTAGTCGCCATGAAGCAACCGTTTGACGTGAGAAAACTTCGTAGCCATTCAGTTTCAACTTCGCCGCCTCCTTTTTGGCCGCGCCATGGGCGCGCCCGTTTTGCCCCCGCTTAGGCGGGGTCGTTCAAAACCCCCTCAAACTCCCGCCACTCACCCTTGCTCATGCCGGAGGTTTCCTGCGTCACCGCTTCACCCTTCAGCATCCGGCGCACACACTCAAGGGCGGTGGCGGACAGGTTCGCGCCACCCATGCGGTAATCCTCGAAGGCCTTATAGGCAAACGGCACCCAGTCGGCGGTGATTTTACAGATCGCATCGGCGTAGACGCGGATTTCGTATTGGGCGTGGGCATCGGCGCGCAGGCGCAAAAAGTGCAAAAGGTTGTGCAGATCGACCTTCCAATACCATTGCGTATAGATATTCGCCGGAAGGTTCATGCGGGCCAATTCGCGCGCCAGCCCCTGTTGGCCCTCGTCCGAGATCATCTCTTCGTAGTGGTCATAACAGCGCATCGCGTCATCGGTCAGGTATTTCAGCACGCGCTGCGCCTCTTCCCCCGACAGTGCCTCGCCCCGGCCCTGATTGTTGATCACCGATTGCGCGTTAAGCGCATCGGGCGCGGGAATATAGAACTCTCGGTCAAGGATCGAATAGCGCGCCGAATACTCATTGACGTTTGCGGTGCGGTGGCGGATCCACTGGCGCGCGACAAAAACCGGCAGTTTGACGTGAAGCTTGATCTCGCACATCTCAAACGGGGTCGAATGCCAGTGGCGCATCAGATAGCGGATCAGGCCCTCGTCATTCTGTACCGATTTGGTGCCCTTGCCATAGCTGACGCGCGCGGCCTGAGTGATGGCATTGTCGTCGCCCATGTAATCAATCACCCGGACAAATCCGTGATCAAGCACTGGGTGGGCGGTATAAAGGTGCTTTTCCATCCCCGGCGCGGTGGCGCGCAGGGTGGTTTGTGGCGTTTCGCGTTGGGCGTCGATTTCGGCCTGCTGTTCGGGGCTAAGGGGCATGGTGGGGCCTTCCATCACTAGAATGAGTCGAAGCCCACTATATCTTGCGGATGCCCCCCGTGGAAAGCCAATATCGGGTATAGGTGCGTGGGCCACAGTCCTGTTTTTTCTGCAACCATGGGCCGCATCAAAGATTGACTTTTACGCCTGAACCGCCGAATTTCACGAAAAAGAACAATAAAACGATCACATTGAGGGCAGTCTCATCATGAAATATCTCGTGGCAAGCCTTGCGGCTGCTGCCCTCTTGGGCGGTTGTGGTAGCGGATCAAACCCGTTTGAGGGGGAGCCGGCAGCAGATACCGGAACAGGTACAGGTACGGTGACCGATCCCGACGCGCCGATAACCGCGACGACGCCCGTCACCGTTCCTGCTGGTTTGGCCGGAAACGTAACGTCCGTATCTTTCGATCCAACGACAGAAACAGTGTTGATCGAGGGGCTCAACCTCGATGAGGTTCCGGTAACGGCGACCTACAGACGACGTCCGGGTCTGGATCAACCCGGCTATCTGGCATTCACCGCGCAGGATGATCCGCTTGACCGCCATTTCACGGCCTATGTGGCGCAATCCAACAATAGCGGCTCGGTCCGCGCCGGGACCGTCGGAAGCCCGGGCCCGCGCAACCGTTTTTTCGGCGGTGCTTTCTTCGAAAGAGACGGGGATTACACTCCGCCTGATGTGACCCCAACAACTGGCCTGGTCAGTTATGCGGGGACCTATGTTGGCGTCACGAACCAAGGGACGGTTGCTGGTGCGGACCTGCGTGAATTTCCCACCAACCAGTCGGAAGAACTGCGCATTCCACAGGCCAGAACAGTCACCGGCGAGGTGTTTCTGAACGCCGACTTTGCCGATAACAGCGTTGAAGGCAATATCGTGCGCCGCAAACTTGTTGAGGTAGAGCGAAGCGGTGGACTCGCCCCATTGTTGGAAGAGGAATTACCATCTTTGGTGCTGGTGGCCAGCCAGATCACCGCCAACGGAACGTTCAATGGAACAGTCGAGTACGATATTCGCGATCCAAGGTCGGGCACTGACGTCCCGACATCGAACGGCGCATATGGCGGCGTATTTGGCGGGCCCAACGCCGACGGCGTCGCGGGTGCGATCAACCTTACCAATTTCGATGGGGTGGAGAACACACTCGGCCTTGAGAATGAACTTGAAACCGGCATTTTCGTTCTTGATCAATGCGGTCAGGCGGTTTCTTCGCCAATCTGCACAAGCGTCAATCCGACAATTGGAACACCGTAACGCCCGCCTCGCCCTCGGGGCCTGCCTTGCGCTTTTCACTGGTCTGGCGGCCTCTGCCGAGCCGGTGCAGATCGGCCTTGCCGAGGCCGATGCCCTCGCGGGTCAGGCCCTGGTTCAGAACCAGCCCAAGCTGGCCTATGATCTAGGTAAAGGCCTGCTTGAGGCCGACCCAAAGAACCCGCGCGCGCATTATTATCAGGCACTGGCCCTGGCCCAGGTAAAGGCATACGGCCCCGCCGAGAAAAAGGCGGCGCGCGCTTATTGGCATGCCGAAAACGACGGTCAACGGTTTCAGGCGGCCAATCTCGCGGCGCAGGTATCCTTTGCCGATCAACGCCTGACCGGATCGCAATTCTGGCTGCGGCGCGCAGTGGACCATGCCCCGAATGACGTGGCGCGCGCCGAGACGGTCAGCGCCTTTCAAAGGGTGCGGGCGCGCAATCCGCTAAGGTTTGATGTCCGCTTTTCGGTTACCCCCTCGGACAATGTGAACAACGGCGCCAACAGCCCGTTGAACGTGATCGACGGCGTGCCGGTGGTCGGCATCCTCAGCCCGAGTGCGCAGGCGCTTTCGGGGGTGATCACCAGCGCGCAGTTCAGCGGCTCTTACCGGGTGGCGGCCAGCGAAGGGCGCGAAACGCGCATCAAATCACGCGTGAACGCCCGGCGCGTTGACATCTCGGACCCTGTGGAAGGACTAAGCGGCAGCGACCTGTCGTCGACCATTGCCGAGGTTGGAGTGACCCAATACCTGCGTGGGGCCAGCGACGCGGTGACGTGGAAATTCGACCTCGATGGCGGGCGGGTTTGGTATGCCGGCGATCCGCTTTATGACTTTGCCCGTCTGAGCGCCCAGCGGCATCATAAGCTGGGCAAGCGGGTTTTTCTAAGCTTTGGCGCCAGTGCAGAAGAGCAACAGGATGAGGCAAACCGTGGCGCCGATGTCACCGTCCTGGGGGGCTTTGGCGCCATCGGTCTGGCGCTGTCGGGCGGCGGGCGACTGGGGTTGCGCCTGCAATATCGCGACACCGACTCTTCGGGCGTGAACCGCGCCTCGCAGCAATGGACCGGCATAGCGAGCTATCAGATGGGCAAAGCCATCGGGCCCGCCCTGTTCGAATTTTCCCTTGGCGCCAGCAGACTTGACTATAACCAATATCGTGTCGGGTTCATCAACGTCCCCGGAGGGCGCAAGGACGAGTCTGTCTTTGGCGGCCTGACCGCCACATTCAACGACTTGGGATATATGGGCTTTGTGCCAACGGTTTCGATCACATCGGAGAAAAGCAGCTCGAATATCAGCCGGTTCGACGTAGCGGAAACCTCTGTCACCCTGGGCATACGTTCGGAATTTTGAGTCTGTAGAAGACCGGACATTCCGCTTTGCCCTCGACACCCGCGCCTGCGCCACTATCCTTTGATCCAAACGGAAATGATCGGAGTAAGATGATGCGCGTGAGATATCTGCACACGATGGTTCGGGTGAAGGACCTTGAGGCCTCGATGGCATTTTATGGCCTGCTTGGCCTGAAAGAGACCCGCCGCTGGGACAATGAAGGCGGGCGTTTCACCCTTGTTTTCATGGCCCCCGAAGGGCAGGAAGACTGCCCCGTCGAGCTGACCTATAACTGGGATGGCGATGACGCCCTGCCCGATGACAGCCGCACCTTCGGTCATCTGGCCTATTCGGTCGGCAATATCTACGAGATGTGCCAGCATTTGCAGGACAATGGCGTGGTGATAAACCGCCCGCCGCGCGACGGGCGCATGGCCTTTGTGCGCAGCCCCGACAATATCTCGATCGAACTGCTGCAAGAGGGCGACTCGCTTGCGCCCGCAGAGCCCTGGACCAGCATGGAAAATATCGGCCATTGGTAAGGCTGGGCGCGCTTTTTCTGGCGCTGATGACGGCGGGGCCGGCTCTGGCCACCTGTCGTCTGGCGCTGGTTCTGGCGCTGGATGTGTCCTCATCGGTGGATGATGGCGAATATGATCTGCAACGGGTCGGCCTTGCCGCCGCGCTTGATTCGGACGATGTGCGCCATGCGATCCTGCGCGGCGCCCCCGGCGATGTCGCCCTAAGCGTCTATGAATGGAGTGGCAACTTTCAGCAAAAGGTGCATCTCGACTGGACGCTTTTGCGCAGTGACGCCGATATCACCAACGCGGTGGGCGTTCTGGCCACCATGACCCGAAGCACAAGCGACTATCCCACAGCGCTTGGCGCGGGGCTGGGATATGGCGCACAGGTGATGGCACGCGCGCCGAAATGTGACCGGCGCGTGATCGATATTTCCGGCGACGGGATCAACAATGAGGGGTTTGGCCCAGAGCTCGCCTATCGGCATTTTCCGCTGGATGGCATCACGGTCAACGGGCTTGTGATCCTTGGCCATGACCCCGAGGTTCTGCGCTATTACAAGCGTCACGTGGTGCGCGGCCCCCGCGCCTTTGCAGAGGTTGCACAAGGCTTTGAAGATTTTCAGGCCGCGATGACGCGCAAGCTTTACCGCGAGATCAACGATATCGTTCTGGGCGCATTGGCCCCTGCCCCGGCTGTGCGGCCTCAGTAAATATAGCGGATCTGATCGGTCCAGTATCTCTCGACCCGGCGCAATGCCGTGGCGATCTGATCAATCCCATCCTGACCCAGCACACCGCGCCCCTCAAGCCCTTCGGCATGGCGTTCAAACAGGGCCGACACCACATCGCGGATATTGCGGCCTTTTTCCGTCAGGCGCACCCGAACCGACCGGCGATCCACCTCGCAGCGCTGATGATGCATATAGCCCATCTCAACCAGCTTCTTGAGGTTATAGCTCACGTTGCTGCCCTGATAATATCCGCGCGTCTTAAGCTCGCCTGCGGTGACCTCATTGTCGCCGATATTGAACAACAACAGTGCCTGAACCGCATTGATTTCCAACACGCCGACGCGCTCGAATTCGTCCTTGATCACATCAAGCAACAAGCGGTGCAGGCGCTCGACCAAAGACAGCGCGTCAAGGTAATCGGTGATAAAGGCCTTGTGATCCGTCGGGGCGTTCAGGGGGCTGTGAAAACTCATATCCATCTCCGTGCGATACTGCTCGGATTGGAAACTGACCTAAAATGCCCAACAATCGGTTAAACCACGACAATAGCTGCTAAAATGCGATCTACTTTCCCGAACAGGCGATCTCGGCGATATCCCCGACCAGCCCGGTAAAGGGCGCGGGCGCGGGCATCTGCCCGGTGACCCATTGATAGAGATCCTGATCGTTCTCGTTCAAAAGCGCTTCAAATTCATCAAGTTGGCCGCCATCCATCGCCGCAAGCCGAACCTCGGCATAGCGGGTCAGGATGATGTCCATTTCCTTGATGCCCCGGCGCATGGATCGCATCCGAAGCCGCTTGAGGCGATGCTCAAGAAGTTCACTCACCGGCTTCTTCCCGCAGTTTTGTGCGCAGGTTTTTCTCAAGACGCCCGAGGCGATCGGTCGACAGGCTAAGCTGGGCGCGGATATCGCGAATCTCGGTCAGCATTTCATTGATGTCCGGCGAAAGGTCGCCAGAGGCAGGGCCATCGGGGCCTTCGCCCTCGCCCGACAACAGCCACAACAGCGAGACATTCAACAGCCCCGCCATCATAGAGAGCTTGTTGGCGCGCGGCTCTGACAGGTCGTCTTCCCAACCCTTGAGGGTCTTGAGTTTGACGCCAAGGCGTTTGGCCATCTCGGCCTGGGTCATGCCGGTGCGCTCGCGCGCGCCTGCAACCCGGTCGCCAAATGTCGTCGCCTCGGGGTCGAACCAACTGTCGCTTGTTTCCGTATTCATGCTATTCCTTTCCGGTGATCGTGCTTGATCAACCTTTTGGTGCAACCTATGACATCTGACGAGTGAATTCAAACCGGAGAACGTCATGTCCATCCTTTCCGCGACACTTTCGCGCGTCAAACCCTCGCCAACAATTGCCGTGACCACCAAGGCGCAGGAATTGAAGGCCGCCGGGCGCGATGTGATCGGCCTTGGCGCGGGCGAGCCGGATTTCGACACCCCCGATCACATCAAGGCGGCCGGCATCCGCGCGATTGAGGCGGGCAAGACCAAATACACCGCCGTCGATGGCATCCCCGAGCTCAAGGCGGCGATCTGTGCCAAGTTCAAGCGCGACAACGGGCTTGAGTATGTGCCCGCACAGGTCAGCGTCGGCACCGGCGGCAAACAGATCCTCTATAATGCGCTGATGGCCACGCTGAACCCCGGCGACGAGGTGGTGATCCCCGCCCCCTATTGGGTCAGCTATCCCGATATGGTGCTGCTTGCGGGGGGCACGCCGGTGATTGCCCCCGCGGGCATCGAAAGCGGGTTCAAGCTGAGCCCCGCCGCACTTGAGGCCGCGATCACGCCGAAAACCAAGTGGTTCATCTTCAACTCGCCCAGCAACCCCACCGGGGCCGGCTATACCTGGGACGAGCTCAAGGCGCTGACCGATGTGCTGTTGCGCCATCCCCATGTCTGGGTGATGACCGATGACATGTATGAACACCTCGCCTATGACGGGTTCGAATTCTGCACCCCGGCCCAGGTCGAACCGGCGCTTTACGATCACACGCTGACCTGTAATGGCGTGTCAAAGGCCTATGCGATGACCGGCTGGCGGATCGGCTATGCGGCAGGCCCGCAAGATCTCATCGGCGCAATGCGCAAGATTCAGTCACAAAGCACCTCGAACCCCTGCACCATCAGCCAATGGGCCGCCGTCGAGGCCCTGAACGGCCCGCATGATTTCATCGCCGCCAACAACGCCATGTTCAAACGCCGCCGCGATCTTGTGGTCAGCATGCTGAGCGAGATCGACGGCATCGACTGCCCCACCCCGAATGGCGCGTTTTATGTCTATCCCTCCATCGCCGGGCTGATCGGCAAGACCAGCAAGGCCGGCACGCGGATCGCCAATGACGAGGCCTTTGCCACCGCCCTTCTGGAAGAAACCGGCGTCGCCGTGGTGTTTGGTGCGGCCTTTGGGCTTTCGCCGAACTTTCGCGTCAGCTACGCTACCTCCGACGCGGCCTTGCAAGAGGCCTGCACACGCATTCAGACTTTCTGCAAAGAACTACGGTAAGGGATATCCATGGCGGGCGATCTGCCAGACTATTATTTCAGGGTCCGTGAAAACGGCGCTTTCGTGTTCCGGGTTGATACCGAGAACCGACAGCGCCGGATCGACATGGAACAGATCGCCGTCGTCAACATTCGCAAATCCGAGATCAAGCCGCATGGCGACCGCGTCCTGACCGACGAAGATATCGCTGCCATAAGCGAGTGGATGACCGAGCGCCTCAAGCTGATCGAACACCGCGATATCGACGATATTCTGCGGGCGGTCGATTATCTCAACACCACCACCCATTGGGCACAATCGCGCGCCACCGAAGACCAGCTTGAAGAGATCACCGATGCGCTTCTGCTGGCGATGCATGACCTGCGCACGGTGCTGGTGCGCAAAAAGGCGGATCGCCTGCTCAAAGACGGCTGACCCTCTGCTTCTTCTTGGCTCAAATACTCATCTGCTCTGCGCGCCCACCCCGCGCGCCGACCAGCCCCAGAAGCGCACCAGCATGAACACCCCCGCCAGCGCCAGCCCCGCCGCAAGGCCCAGCCAGATCCCAGGACCGCCAAAGCCGAAGACGAACCCCAGCACATAGCTGACCGGCACGCCGACCGCCCAATAGCTGAGCCC
>JAVVFB010000007.1:0-34247 GCA_032251095.1 Roseovarius sp.
GGATTTCATCAGTATGCGACTCGGTGAACAACACCGGTCCCGGCGCAACAGCATTGACCTTGATGGCAGGCGCATATTTCTTGGCCAGCGCCAGCATCAGGTTGTCGGCGGCATCGAAAACCTGTTCCTTGTCTTCCTGCATGTCCTTGGAATAGGTCAGGGCAAGCCCCTTCATCACCATCATCAGCGCCACATTGGCCCCGAAAATCCGCCCCACCTTGGCGCGGATCAATTCCGCCGCATCGGGGTTCTTCTTCTGCGGCATGATGCTTGACCCGGTCGAGAACCGGTCCGACAGGATCACAAAGCGGAATTGCGCGCTCGACCAGATCACCAGTTCCTCGGCCATCCGGCTCAGGTGCATGGCGCTGATGCTGGCCGCGGCCAGGAATTCGAGCGCAAAATCGCGATCGCTTACCGCATCAAGCGAATTGGCCGAAGGCCGGTCAAAACCAAGCTCGCGCGCCGTCATCTCGCGATCAATCGGAAAGGACGTGCCGGCAAGGGCCGCCGCCCCAAGCGGGCATTCATTCATCCGCGCGCGCGCATCGCGCACTCGGCCAAGGTCACGGCCGAACATCTCGACATAGGCCATCATGTGATGGCCCCATGTCACCGGCTGGGCCACCTGCAAATGGGTGAATCCCGGCATCACCCAATCGGCCCCCGCCTCGGCTTGGGTCAAAAGCGCCCGGATCAGCGCCTCAAGTGCGCCCGCCACCGCGTCAAGCTGATCCCGCACCCAGAGTTTGAAATCGGTCGCCACCTGATCATTGCGCGACCGCCCCGTGTGCAACCGCCCGGCCGGTTCACCGATGATATCCTTGAGACGCGCCTCGACATTCATGTGAATATCCTCAAGCGCGGTGGAAAATTCAAAACTTCCGCCCTCGATCTCTGACAAGACCGTGAGAAGGCCTTCCCTCATGGCGCTTGCATCACTATCACTGACGATACCCGTCGCCGCCAACATCGCGGCATGGGCCCTTGAGCCGGCTATATCCTGTGCCGCCATCCGCTTGTCGAATCCGATCGAAGCATTAATTGCCTCCATGATCGCATCCGGTCCGGCGGCAAAGCGGCCGCCCCACATCTGGTTCGAGGTCTTTTCAGTCATCGTTCACGCCCTTCGGAGGGATTTATGAAAATCATTCGTCAGATCGTCCTTTATATGGCCCTCGCCCTTGGTGCAAATGCCGGCTTTGCCGAAACCCCGACAACCGCAACGCTTGAGGCCTTGCGCGATGGCGACATGAAAAAGCTGAACTTCCACAGCGCGCCCGAAACCGTGCCCGACACCGCATTTGAGCGCGGCGAAGGCGGCACCGGCACGCTGACCGATTATCGCGGACAGTATGTGTTGCTCAACTTCTGGGCCACATGGTGCGCGCCCTGCCGGGTGGAAATGCCGACCCTGTCCAACCTGCAAACCGCCGTGGGGGGCGATGATTTCAAGGTCGTCACCATCGCCACGGGCCGCAATGCGCCCACCGCGATGGCCAAGTTCTTCGACGAAATCGGCGTCGACAACCTGCCGCTGCACCGCGACCCCAAAAGTGCTTTGGCCCGGCAAATGGGTATCTTCGGCCTGCCAATCACCGTGATCATTGACCCGGAGGGGCGCGAAATCGCCCGCCTGCAAGGCGATGCGCATTGGGACTCCGACAGCGCCAAGGCGATCCTTCAGGCCCTCATTGACGGCATTGCCGGGAGCTGAGGGCATAAGGCCCGTTCCGCAGTGGCCGCTTTGCAGACCCTTCCTGCCTTGCACTTGGGGTAATTTATCAACCAGGAGGGCGCTAAGCGAGGGGCCTGAACGCCGCAAAACGGCAAGCGATTTAAATTAAATTGAACTCCAGAATTTACGCGCATGATCTCTGTCCGGAAATTCGGCAATTAAGGCAGCATCCGGCATCAAGTGCCCGCAGTTCGACGGCGTAACGATACGATTGACCACGGAATCCAGAACATCAGGTGGCTTCAGCACAATTTCAATCCCTGCGCCACTGGTCTAGAAACCGCTACCTCCACCATCCACCCCCTTCACCACGCGCCCCCGTTTTCTTCAAAAGAAAACGGACCGGACCCTTTGAAAGGGTCCGCACCCGTCCCATTCCTTGGCCCACAGCGCACGTGAGAGCCTCTCACGGCCCTTGTGTGACGTGCCCAAACCCCCTAAAGCCAGCCCATGCTGGACGAAAACGACGATATCCATCCGCTTTTTGCCGGGGCCCCCTCAAGCACCGAGTTCAAAAAGCTGCGCAAACGCATTGTCCGCCAGACCCGCGAAGCGATCGAGCAATATGGCATGATCGAACCCGGCGCGCGTCACGCCGAAGACGGGCAAACACCCAAATGGCTGGTCTGCCTGTCCGGCGGCAAGGATAGCTATACCCTTCTGGCGGTACTCTACGAGCTGAAATGGCGCGGTCTTTTGCCGGTCGATCTATTGGCCTGCAACCTTGATCAGGGCCAGCCCGGCTTTCCCGCGACCGTCCTGCCAAAGTTCCTTGCAGCGCGCGGCGTGCCGCACCGGATCGAATATCAGGACACCTATTCCATCGTCATGGACAAGATCCCCGCAGGGCGCACGTTTTGCGCGCTCTGCTCGCGGCTTCGGCGCGGTAATCTTTACCGCATTGCCCGCGAAGAGGGCTGTTCGGCCGTGGTATTGGGCCATCACCGCGACGATATCCTCGAGACGTTCTTCATGAACCTCTTTCACGGTGGGCGCTTGGCAACGATGCCGCCCAAGCTGGTCAATGAAGAGGGCGATCTGTTCCTCTATCGCCCGCTGGCGCATGTGGCAGAGACCGATTGCGACCGCTTTGCCCGCGCCATGAACTATCCGATCATTCCCTGCGATCTCTGCGGCAGCCAGGACGGCCTGCAACGCCAACAGGTCAAGCAGATCCTTGACGGATGGGAGGCCAATTCGCCCGGTCGCCGCCAGGTGATGTTCCGCGCGCTGATGAATGCGCGCCCCTCGCATCTTCTGGATCCGAAGCTGTTTGATTTTGCGGGGCTTGCGACCAACTCTGTAAAACTTGACGCAAATCCCGAGGCGATGCCCAAACTTCGTTAACCGATGGGCGCTAACCTGATCCGCAATAGGTCAGGATCGACGATGCAAAACCACTTCAAAACCTTGATTCGAAACGCCCGCGACGGGGTTTCACAGGCCGCGCGCGGGCCACAATCCCTGGCCTTCCTGACCGCATCCGTTCTGGCCGCCTATTGGCTTGGAACGGCGGCTGTTCTCTTGGCTATCCCCCTGGCTCTGCTTGCATTTTACCCCATTCATCGCACCCCCGGTGATAGCGGAATTCATCAGATGCCTGATGGTGGTGACACAAGCTTCATGCGCGACGAACTTGACCGCATTCTGACAAAGGCGCGCAAAAAGTCGTTTCAAACCGCTTGCATGGCCCTGCAAATCGACGATTTCGACACGCTTTTGAACCGCTATGGGCGCATCACGGCCGATATGATTACCGCGCGCTGTCTCGACCGGCTCGCGCGCGCGCTGCGCAGTTCGGATCAGCTGTTCAATCTTTCAAACGGTCAGATCGGCATTCTGCTTGCCCCAATGCGCCAGTTTGGCCTTGAACCGGCTCTTGAGCTGGCCGAGCGCCTGCAATCCACCGTTCAGGAACCTATTTCGCTAAGCAATACCACCGCTTACATCTCGGTTTCAGTCGGGTTTTGCCTTGATGGGCACGCCCCCAACAACACCGCCAAATCGATGTTTGACTCCACCATTGCGGCGCTTGGCGATGCCTCTCGCCAAGCGCCGTCAAAAGTGTGCGCCTATAGCCGCGGCATGCGTGCAACCGCGCCGCACCGGATTGCCGACGAAGTGCAGGCCGCCCTTGAAACGGGTCAGTTCACAAGCTGGTTTCAGCCACAGATCTCGACCGATACGGGACAGATCAGCGGGTTCGAGGCCCTTGCCCGCTGGGTGCATCCGCGTGCGGGGCTGATGCTGCCGGCCGAATTTCTGCCGGTGCTTGCCGCAAGCGGACGGCTGGAACAACTTGGCGATGTGATGTTGCACAACGCCCTCAAGGCGATCCAGACTTGGGACAATATCGGTTTTGACATTCCACATGTGGGGGTGAACTTCTCGTCTGACGAGCTTCGAAATCCCCGGCTGGCGCAAAAGATCGAATGGGAGCTTGACCGCTGTAGCATTGCACCCAAACGCCTGGCGGTCGAAATCCTGGAAACCGTGGTGGCCACTTCGCCCGACGATGTGATCGCGCGCAATATCAATGCCTTGGCTGAAATGGGCTGTTTGATTGACCTGGATGATTTCGGCACCGGTCATGCCTCGATCTCGTCCGTGCGCCGTTTCCCTGTCCATCGCCTCAAGATCGACCGTTCTTTCGTGATGAAGGTGGACCGCGATGTCGAGCAGCAACGCATGATCTCGGCGATCCTGTCAATGTCCGAGCGCCTTGGCCTTCAGACCCTGGCCGAGGGTGTTGAAAGCGCTGGCGAACATACGATTCTGGCCCAGCTTGGCTGTGACCATGTTCAGGGCTACGGTATTGCGCGCCCGATGCCGCTTGATGCAACGCCAGACTGGATCAGCACCCACCAGGCAAAGCTGCACGCGCCGCCGGTTATTGGCCGCAGTGTTGGCTGATACCTGCGATGAATCCCCACGCATTGCCTTGATAACCCGGAATCCGCTTGACCTTTTGATCCGCACTCTGTTGAACCGCCCCTGACATGCAACAAAGAAGTGGTCAGTGGACATGGATGATCAGAACAAGAACCTAATCCTTGCGACTGCGCTAAGTTTCATCGTTATTCTGGTTTGGTTCGTGGTGTTTCCCCCGCCCGAAGCACCGGTCGTTGATCCGAACGCACCCGTGCCAACCGCCAGCCAAGATATCACCGCCCCGGTGGCGGCGACTGGCGATGTGACCACCGCCGATGCCACCACCACCGAATCCGTTGTCGCAGAGGCAAGCGCGCCGCGCCTGACCATCGACACGCCAAGCCTTCAGGGCTCGATTTCCCTTCAGGGTGGGCGCATCGACGAATTGTTCCTGAAAAACTATCGCGAGACCATCGAACCTGACTCCGAGATCGTCAGCCTGCTCTCGCCCGTCGGCAGCGACGAGCCCTATTATGCGCTTTATGGCTGGGCGCCCGGCGCCGGGCTGACTGGCGACAGTGTCCCCGGTGCCAACACCCTCTGGAGCGTCGAGAGTGGTGAAACCCTGACGCCTGACAGCGCGATCATCCTGACCTGGGACAATGGCGCGGGGCTCAGGTTCCGCCGCGAGCTGAGCGTCGACAAGGATTACATGTTTTCGGTGCGCCAATCGGTTGAAAACACCGGCAGCACCCCGGTCAGCCTCGCGCCCTATGGCATTCTGGCGCGCCACGGCATTCCCGGTGACATCAAGAAGTTCTTCATCCTGCATGAAGGCCTGATTGCAATGTCCGATGGCGAGTTGAGCGAAATCAAGTACGGCGATGTTGAAGAATACCCCTTCAACCCGCGCGAGGGCGCGCCTGCGGATGTGACGCAAGTCACCGAAAGCGGTTGGATCGGCTTTACCGACCACTATTGGATGGCCACGCTGATCCCCGCCCCCGGTTCGCCTTATAAGGCCGTGACCAAGTTTGACCCAAGGCGCGGGATTTATCAGACCGAGACCGTGCTTGCGACCCAGACCGTTGCACCGGGTGCAACCGCAAGCGCCGACACGCGACTGTTTGCCGGTGCCAAGGAATGGGCGACGATCAAGCGCTATCAGGACGAGCAAGGCGTTGACCGCTTCGTTGATTCGATCGACTGGGGCTGGTTCTTTTTCCTGACCAAGCCGATCTTTTCCGTGCTGCACTGGCTTCATGCCGTGATCGGCAATATGGGCTGGGCGATCATCGGGCTGACCTTGCTGATCAAGGCGCTTGTGCTGCCGCTGGCCTATAAATCCTATGTCTCCATGGCGAAGATGAAAGAGCTTCAGCCGCAGATGGAGAAGATCAAGGAAACCGCCGGAGACGACCGTCAGGCGCTGCAAAAAGAGATGATGGCGCTCTACAAGAAGGAAAAGGTAAACCCCGCCTCGGGCTGTTTGCCGATCCTGTTGCAGATCCCGATCTTTTTCTCGCTCTACAAGGTGATCTTTGTCACGCTGGAACTGCGCCATGCGCCATGGATCGGCTGGATCAAGGATCTCTCGGCACCCGACACCTCGTCGCTTTATAACCTCTGGGGCATCCTGCCCTGGGGCACACCAGAGCCCGGCTCGATCCTGGCGTTGATCTTCATCGGCATCCTGCCGCTCTGTCTTGGCGTGTCGATGTGGCTTCAGCAAAAGCTGAACCCGGCGCCCACCGATCCGACGCAAAAGATGATCTTTGCCTGGATGCCTTGGGTGTTCATGTTCATGCTTGGCAGCTTTGCCAGCGGGCTGGTGATCTACTGGATTGCCAACAACACGATCACCTTCACCCAGCAATACCTGATCATGCGCAGCCAGGGATATAAGCCGGACGTGTTTGGCAATATCCTCTCAAGCTTCAAGCGCGGCAAGGCGAAGGCCAAGGCCGAAGCGGACAAGAAGAAGTAATGGCAACGGTCAGCGCCCTTTGGCGCCACCCCATCAAATCGCATGGGCGTGAGGCGTTGACCACCGTGACCCTGACCAAGGGGCAGGCGATGCCGTGGGATCGCCGTTGGGCCGTGGCGCATGAGAAGGCCAAGCTTACCGATGGGGCATGGGGCCCTTGCGTAAATTTCTCACGCGGGTCGAAATCCGCCGCGCTGATGGCGATCAATGCCACCTGCGACGAGGCGACCGGCCGGGTGACCCTGAGCCATCCCGAGCGCCCCGACCTCGCCTTTGAGCCCGATCAAGAGCAGGACAGGTTTCTTGACTGGGTGCGCCCTCTGATGGATGCCGACCGCGCGCAGCCTGCCCGCCTTTTCAAACTTGAAGGGCGCGGTGTGACCGATACCGATTACCCGTCGATCAGCCTGCTTAATCTGGCGTCAAACGCCGATCTGGCCGACAAGATGGATACCGATGACATCTCTGTCCTGCGGTGGCGCTGTAATCTGCATCTTGAAGGGCTTGCCCCCTGGCAGGAATTCGACTGGATCGGGAAAACCCTTCGGATCGGCACCGCAGAGCTTGCGGTGAAAGAGCCGATCAAGCGCTGCCTTGCCACCACCGCGAACCCCAAGACCGGCCTGCGTGATCTGGATACGCTGGCCGCGCTGAACACGCATTGGGATCATCAGAACTTTGGCATTTACGCCGAGGTCACGACCACGGGCCAGATCACCCTTGGCGACACAGTGCAGGTGCTATGATGCAGCAGCTTCCGTTTCCCATCGCCGACGAGCCCGATCACGCCACATCCGAACTTGGCCGCAAGATGTTTGCCGGCGAGATCAACTTTCTCAAGGGCGTGGTCGATATGTCCGGTCTGCCGCCCGCCGACCGGCTTGAGGTCTGCTTTGCCGGGCGCTCGAATGTCGGGAAATCGACCTTGATCAATGCGCTGACCGGGCGCAAGGCGCTTGCGCGGGCCTCAAACACCCCCGGCCGGACCCAGGAAATCAACTATTTCACCATGGGCGAGAGCCACTATCTTGTCGATTTGCCCGGCTATGGCTTTGCCAATGCGCCGGTTGCCATCGTGCAAAAATGGCAGGCCCTGCTCAAGCAATACCTGTCCGGTCGCCAGACCCTGCGCCGGGCCTTTGTGCTTGTCGATGCGCGCCACGGCATCAAACCCGTTGACGAAGAAATCATGAGCCTGCTCGACAGTGCCGCCGTGACCTTTCAATGCGTGTTGACCAAGACCGACAAGATCAAGGAAGGCGCCCGCGAGGCGCTTTTGGCGCAGGTGCGCAGCCGTCTGGCCCCGCATCCGGCGGCCTTTCCCGAACTTATCCTGACCTCAAGCGAAAAGGGCGAAGGAATCGCCACCCTGCGCGCCACCATCGCCGCGCTGGAATAGCGCCTGCACGCGGGCCTTGCATGCGGGCCAACTTGTGGGGATAACCGCAAGGACCGAGGGACAACAGAAATGAAGACCAGAGACATGAACCGCGACTGGATCGCCACCGCCCGCACCCTGTCAGAGGCCCTGCCTTATCTGCAACGCTATACCGATGCGATTGTCGTCATCAAACTTGGCGGTCACGCCATGGGCAGCGACGAGGCGATGGATACCTTCGCGCGCGATGTCGTGCTGATGCAACAGGTCGGCGTCAACCCGGTGATCGTGCATGGCGGCGGGCCGATGATCAACCAGATGCTCGACAAGCTCAATATCAAATCCGAATTCGTCAACGGCAAGCGCGTCACCGATGAGGCCACGATGGAAGTGGTCGAAATGGTGCTTTCCGGGCGGGTCAACAAACGCATCGTTCAGGCGATCAATGGTCAGGGCGGCAAGGCGGTCGGCCTCTCGGGCAAGGATGCCAACATGATCACCTGCGATCCCGCCAGCCCCGATCTTGGGCTTGTCGGTGACCCCACCGAGATCAACGTCGATTTCCTGCATACCCTGTTCAACGATGATGCCATCCCGGTGATTGCCCCACTTGGCGCGGGCCGCAATGGCGAGACCTACAACATCAACGGCGACACCGCCGCCGGCGCGATTGCCGCCGCTCTCAAGGCGGATCGGCTTTTGCTTTTGACCGATATTGACGGGGTGCGCGATGCCAATGGGCATGTCGTGACCGAGCTGACGCCGGGCCAGATTCGCCAGATGACCGCCGATGGTGTGATCGCAGGCGGCATGATTCCCAAAACCGAAACCGCGCTTGCCGCGATTGCGGGTGGCGTGCGCGCCGTTGTTATCCTTGATGGGCGCGCGCCCAATGCCACGCTGCTCGAATTGTTTACCGAACATGGTGCCGGCTCGCTGATCCGCGCGTAGGCCCGGACCGGTCATTTGCGCGACGGCGCGCGTCGGCCTTGTGCGGGGGCGCAATTGGGTTAGGTTCCGGGTCATGGAACACAACGCCCCTCCCCCGAAGCTCAAGCGCCATTCAGGTGCAATAATGCTTGAAAAGCTGAGCGACCTTGCCGCCACCGTGCATCTTGCGCCCTTCGGCGCGCTGCACCTGCGCGCCGGTGAACTGCCGGGCATGCAGAGCCTGATCCTGCTCGGCCCCGACGAGCCCGGCTTTTGGGCGCATTTCACCGCCTCGCCCGAATATAATGACGGCGCACCTGACCCGATGAACCGCTGGTCAGAGCGGGTGATTGGCGATCTGGCACAAACCCTTGGCGCGCGCGCCGTGTTTCCGTTTGGCGGGCCGCCCTATCAGCCCTTTATCGACTGGGCCAAACGCAGCGGGCGCACGCATCTTTCGCCGGTGGGCCTGCTGGTGCATGACCGCGCCGGGCTTATGCTGTCCTATCGCGGCGCCCTTGCCTTTGCCGGGCGCATCACACTGCCGCCCGCCAGCCCCTCACCCTGCGACACCTGCGCAACGCAACCCTGCCGCGGCGCCTGTCCGGTGAATGCCCTCAAGGGCGATCATTATGACGTGCCGCGCTGCAAGGATGATCTGGACCGCGCAGAAAATGACTGTATGGATCAGGGATGTGCGGTGCGCCGCGCCTGTCCGATTGGCAAAACCTATGGCCGCCAGCCCGCGCAATCCGCCTTTCACATGAGGGCCTTTCGATGACACGTCACCTGATCCTGATGCGGCATGCAAAATCCGACTGGGGAAGCGCCGGACAGCGCGACCATGACCGCCCTCTGAACGCGCGCGGCAGGGCCTCTGCCAAGGCGCTTGGACAGTGGATGAAGGCGCGTAGCCCCCTCCCCGACGAGATCCTGTGTTCCTCGGCTCGGCGCACGCAGGAAACCTGTGGTCTTTTGGGGCTTTCAACGCCGCCCACGCTCCTCAAATCGCTTTACCTTGCCGAAGCGCACGAGATGCTTGCCGTCCTGCAGGGCGCAACCGGCAAGACCGTCGTGATGCTCGCCCATAATCCCGGCATCGCGGAATTTGCCGAAGACCTTGTGGCCGAGCCGCCCGACCACGAGCGCTTTGGCGATTATCCCACCGGCGCGACCCTTCTGTTACGGTTCGACATTGCCGATTGGCCCGACCTCAGGCCCGGCACCGGCGAGGTAGAGGCCTTCGTGATCCCGCGCGAACTGACCTGAGATACCGCGCGCGATGCAGGCCCCTTTGTTCATCGGATCAGAGATTTATCGCGGCTCAAGCTATGGCGCGCAACATCCGCTGAGCATTCCGCGCGTGCCCACGGTGATCGACCTGTGCCGCGCGATGGGATGGTTGCCACCCGCGCAATATATCAATAGCCCGCGCGCCAAACCCGCCGCCCTTATGGCGTATCACACCCCGCGCTATATCGCGGCCCTGCAAGCTGCCGAGGCCAGCGGTGCGGTCAACCCCGAAACCCGCGCGCGCCACCACCTTGGCACGCTCTCCAACCCGGTATTTGGCGAAATGTTTCGCCGCCCGGCCACCGCTGCCGGCGGCTCTCTCCTGGGCGCCGAGCTTTTGGCGCAGGGTGGTGTCGTTTACAATCCCGGCGGCGGCACCCATCACGGCATGGCAGATCACGCAGGTGGCTTCTGTTATCTCAACGACCCGGTTCTGGCGATCAAGGCATTCCTTGCGCAGGGCCTTACCCGTGTCGCCTATGTGGATATCGACGCGCACCATTGTGATGGCGTGGCGGCGGCATTTCACGGCGAGCCACGCGTTTTGATGATCTCGACCCACGAGGCCCGCCGCTGGCCCTTCACCGGTGCGCTTGACGACCGGGCGGGCGGTCAGGCGATCAACCTGCCGCTGGCGCGCGGCACCAATGACAGCGGCTTTGCCATGGCCCTGCACGAGGTCATCCTGCCGGCGCTTCAGGCCATGCGGCCAGAGGCGATCGTGCTGCAATGCGGGGCCGATGCGGTCACCGAAGACCCGCTGGCGCGGCTTGCCCTGTCCAACAACGCCCATTGGACCACGGTCAAGGCGCTGCATGCGCTTGCCCCGCGGTTTCTGGTCCTGGGCGGGGGGGGCTATAACCCCTGGACGGTGGGGCGGCTCTGGGCCGGGGTGTGGGCTACGCTGAACGGGCACGAGATCCCCGCGCGCCTGCCCGAACCCGCCCGCGCGGTCCTGGCCACCCTAAGCTGGAACCGCCAAGGCGGCATGCGCCCTGACCATCTGGTCGACACGCTGCGCGATGCCCCACGCCACGGCGCGATTGCCGATGACCTCCGCCAAAGCATCAAAACCCTGTGCGACCGTCAAACCGTCTGGGCCTGACAAAGACAAAGGGACCGGCATGAAAACCGGTCCCCTGTTTCTTCTTGGCAAAAATACTCAATCCGACACCGCAAAACGGCGCGGCGGTTGTGGCTTAATGCCCCAGAATCTGGCTCAGGAACAACTGGGTCCGCTCGGACTGCGGGTTGTTGAAGAACTCTTCGGGTTCGTTCTGCTCCACGATCTGGCCCTGATCCATAAAGATCACGCGGTTTGCAACCTGACGGGCAAAGCCCATTTCATGCGTCACGCAGAGCATCGTCATGCCTTCTTCGGCCAGCTCGATCATGGTATCGAGAACTTCCTTGATCATTTCCGGGTCAAGCGCCGATGTCGGCTCATCAAACAACATGATCCGCGGGCGCATGCACAGGCTGCGGGCAATCGCCACGCGCTGTTGCTGACCACCTGAAAGCTGACCGGGATACTTGTCGGCCTGATCCGGGATTTTCACCTTTTCAAGGAAATGCATCGCCGTTTCCTCGGCCTCTTTCTTGGGCGTCTTGCGCACCCAGATCGGTGCCAGCGTACAGTTTTCAAGGATCGTCAAATGCGGGAAAAGGTTGAAGTGCTGAAAGCACATCCCGACCTCGGAGCGGATTTTGTCGATGTTCTTGAGGTCGTTGGACAGGATCGTGCCATCCACCTCGATTGAACCTTTCTGATGCTCTTCCAGCGCGTTGATACAACGGATCAGCGTTGATTTACCCGACCCCGAGGGCCCGCAGATCACGATCCGCTCGCCCCGATACACCGTCAGGTCAATATCACGCAGCACGTGAAAGGTGCCGTACCATTTGTTCATTTTCTGGATCGAGATCGCGACCTCGTCCGATACTTTCATCTCTGCAGCCTTGGCCATGTTTTAGCCCTTTCTTAACGATGATCTGTCGCGAGGCGGCGTTCCAACCACTGCGAATATTGCGAAATGCCGTAGCACACGATGAAGAACAACGCGCCGGCGAACATGAACAGCTCCCAGTACACCCCGGCCCAATCGGTCGAGGCAAGGATTGGCCCGCGAATCATGCCGATGATATCAAAGAGCGAAATCACCGAGACCAGTGTCGTGTCCTTGAACAGGCCCACAGCAATGTTCACGATGCCGGGGATCGAAATCTTCAAGGCCTGCGGCAGAATGATCAGCCGCATCTTTTGCGGATAATCGAGCCCCAGTGAATCGCCCGCTTCGTACTGCCCCTTGGGCAGAGCTGCGAGACCCCCGCGGATCACTTCGGCGATATAGGCCGAAGAGAACATGGTGATCATGATCACAACCCGCAGGAAAAGGTCGACAGTGGATTCAGGCGGAAAGAAATACGCCAGCATCACGCTTGCCACGAACAGCAAGGTAATCAGCGGCACACCCCGGATGAATTCGATGAAAACAACGCAGATCATCTTGACGATCGGCAGATGCGATTGCCGCCCCAAAGCCAGGGCAATGCCGATCGGCACAGACAGCGACACACAGGTCACGCCCAACATCATGTTGAGCATGAAGCCCCCGAGGTTGCGGCTTGGCACGGCCTTGAGCATCGCGTTGCCGGATGCGGTTTCGGGGATAAGAAGCCCGCCGATCCAAATGACAGCCACCGCCGCGGCAATACCGCCAAAGAAACCTGCCGCAAAGTTGCGAGCGACAAATTTGCTATAGACAAGGTAACCTGCGGCCACGCCAGCCAACGCCAACAGCGGATAAAGCACGCTGCCGCCCCAGATCAGCCAGTAGGCCAGGAACGGATATAGCGCCGTAAAGAGCAGCAACTTGCGCGGCAGATCGAAAAACAGCACCGGCGCCGCCGCAATAAACAAAAGCGCAAAGGCCAGTCCCGGACGCCAGTAGGATTCACTCGGATAGGTGAAGCCGAACAACAACTGGTTCCAGCGTTCGGTCAGGACCGAAAAACAGGCGCCGCTGGTGCCGTCCAGAACTTCGCGACAGGCCCGCAGGCTCTCGGTGTTCCAGACACCGTTCAGCATCCAGGGCATCGTCGCCGTCAGCACCAGATAGAGAACGTAAAGCGCCGCGATTGTCAAAAGCGTATTTGACCACGTGGCAAAGAGGTTGGTCCGCATCCAGAGCACAGGGCCACTGGCCGCCATCGGCGGCGCGGATTGCGGTATCGTCGTTTCGCGCACGAAGGCAACGGATTTTGCGTGTGTATCTGACATCGCTCAGCGCTCCTTCAGCTTGGTGGCATTGTTGTAGACGTTCATCACCGCCGAAATCAGCAGCGAGATGATGAGATAGAACAACATCAACAACAGCACGCATTCAATCGCCCGGCCGGTCTGGTTGAGGGTGATCCCCCCCAGTGTCGCGGTGATATCGGCGTATCCGACAAGGATCGCCAGAGACGAGTTCTTGGTGATGTTGAGGTATTGCGAAATCAGCGGCGGGATGATCACGCGAAGCGCCTGTGGCAGAACCACAAGGTTCATGACCCGTCCGGGCCGCAGACCAAGTGCCGAGGCGGCTTCGGTCTGCCCGCGGCTGACGGCCATGATACCGGCGCGCACATTTTCGGCAATGAAGGCCCCGGTATAGATCGACAGAGCGAACCAGAGCGCAATCAGCGGCGCGCCGATCTGTATGCCACCTTGAAAGTTAAAGCCCTTGAGCGCAGGATAATCCAACCCAATCGGCGAACCCATGATGAGAAACATCAGAACCGTCGGCACAATCAGGATCACGACGGACGGCCAAAACATCGGCAGAAGGCGCCCGGTATCGTAAAGCAGTTTGGTCGCGTAGCGCCGATAAAGGAAGACACCGATCACCGAGGCAATGAAGGTGGCAACCACCAGCATCGACCCTGCGCCCCAGATGGGCGCGGGAATATAGACGCCACGGTTGGTGAACGCCACGGCATCCATGAACATCGTGGCTGTCGGGGTCTCGCCGCGAAACGCGTTCGGGGCCGGCATCGACACGGTCATGATCGTATAGATGATCAGGATCCAGATCAGCACGGGAATATTACGGAAAATCTCGACGTAAACCGACATCAGCTTGCGCACGAGCCAGTTGTTGGACAGGCGCAGAACACCGGCCAGAACCCCGAATACCGTCGCCGTGATACAGGCGAGGGAGGCCACAAGCAGCGTGTTGATTATCCCGACAAGCGCGGCTTGAAGGTTGGTCGACTGACTTGTGTAGGGGATAAGCGTCTGGTTGATGTCATAGCCAGCGGCGCTGTTCAGAAACTCGTAAGAAATGTTCAGACCCTGCGCCCGTAGGTTCGCCATCAGGTTTGAACCCAAGTACCAGAACGCCGTGATCAAAAGGATCAACGCGATGACTTGCATCGTGATGGACCTGTAACGCGAATCGTTCAGCAGCATAGAAAGCTTGAACGACTCCTGAGGAGGGTCGGTGAGAATTGTCATAAAAATGTTCCCTGTGTCCCGAACTTTTTATAGGCGCATCTTGGTGATGCATGTCCGGTTCTTTTTGGTCGTCTTGCTGTGGGCACCGCACTGAATTGCCATGAAATGCAGAGGGCGCGGAATGTCCGCGCCCTCTGCTGGTCGGTCTTAGCGGAACGGCGGGGTGTAGAGAATGCCGCCATCGGTCCACTGAGCGTTCAGGCCACGGGCCAGACCGATCGGGGTTTTCTCGCCGATGTTCTTTTCGAACAGTTCGCCATAGTTGCCGCCAGCGGCAATCGCACGCATGGCCCACTGGGCGTCAAGGCCGATCATCTCGCCAAGGTTGCCCTCGGTGCCAAGGATACGGTTCACTTCCGGGCTACCGCCAGCGGCGGCGCCGAGTTCGGCAACATTTGCGCTTGTGATGCCCATTTCTTCGGCCGCGATCAGAGCGTTCAAGGTCCAACGCGCGATATCACCCCATTCGTTGTCGCCGTGGCGCACAAGCGGGCCAAGCGGCTCTTTCGAGATGATTTCGGGCAGGATGACGTGCTCGGTCGGGTTTTCAAATGCCGCACGGGTCGAGGCAAGGCCCGACGCGTCTGTGGTGTAGGTATCGCAGGCACCGGCAAGGTACTGCTGCTGACCTTCAGCATTCGTTTCGATCGGAACGGGCTCGTATTCCATGTTGTTCTTACGGAAGAAGTCCGCAAGGTTAAGCTCGGTGGTGGTGCCGGTCTGGATGCAAACGGTCGCGCCGTTCAGATCCTTGGCCGATGTCACGCCAAGCGCCTTGGGAACCATAAAGCCCTGACCGTCGTAATAGTTCACGCCGACAAAATCGAACTTGAGGTCGGTGTCGCGCGAGAAGGTCCAGGTGGTGTTGCGCGCCAGCAGGTCGATTTCACCCGACGCCAGAGCGGTAAAGCGGGTTTTGCCGGTTGTCGGCACGAATTCGACGGCTGTGGCATCGCCAAGAACGGCGGCGGCAACGGCGCGACACAAGCCAACGTCAAAGCCTTCCCAAACGCCGTTGGCGTCGGGGGCTGCGAAGCCAACCAGACCTGTGGTCACGCCGCAGTTCAGCTTGCCGCGCGCTTTCACGTCATCCAACGTGCCGGCAGCAGCGGCGCCAGCCGCAAGGCCAGCGACAGTCAGCGCGCCCAAAAATACGGTTTTTTTCATGTTTACCTCTTCCTGATTGTCCACCCTTCAAGGGTGGTTCATTCGGCCTTGATTGGCCGGTGTCATACTGTTATCGGGGTGAGCCCCCCGATCAGTGCCAGTAAGTTTGTGTGGATTCATCACGAAACGTCAAGTCATAGTTCACAAAAAACACTGTTAAAACCAAGTGTTTCCTTTAGGTAAACTTGGACTGGTGCGGCGCGGCGTCGGCCCGCGAAACATCATAAAAGCGCTTGGCGTGCAGAAAGTCACTTTCTTTCCGCGACGCCATAAACAGCGCCTCTTCATCGCTACCCCATTGCTCTTGTTGCCATGTTTCATCAACCCGCGACAGCCGCCAGAGCGTTTCGGCGGGGTGCAGATCATGCAAGGCGGCAAAGCCGATCACCAGTGATCCACTCAGACTCACGAGATCGTGAAATGCGGTAAGTGCCCAAGAATCCAGCACTTCCACCCGGTGATGCAGATGCGCAAGCGCCACCGGCTCCTGCGGAGAATGCACCACCCCCACAACCGGAAGCAGTTTCACCTTAAGGACCGATTCGGCCCAATCCAACAGCGGGTCCCAGGCCTCGGCCTGCCGCTCGGTCAATTCCGCGGGCGTTTCGGCCCGGTAACAGACAAGATCGGCATCGCCGTAATCGGCAATCATCCGGGCCACTTCGGCGTGCTGATGGGCGACCTTGTCGATCGCCGCATTGGCCGAGCGGGTATAGGGCATTTTCGACGGGTCGATCTTGTCGTCCACCGCATCCCATTCGCGCGCGATCTCTTGCGCAAGGGCCATGGTAGGCACCACCAGCGGCGCCTTGGCGGGGGTGCGCACGGGGCGCGCATCAAGCTGCACGGCAAAACCGCCCGGCGCCTCGGTCACGGCTGCGGCCTTCCAGAACCGCTTGGCTTTCCATGCGCTCATTTCGTTATCTCCAAAACTGATCAAGCACACCGGGCAAATCGCGGAAATCGTTCAGGATCGCACTCGCCGCGCCAAGCGCCTCGGGGGCGTGATAGCCCCAGCTTACGCCAATCCCCCGCACCCCTGCGGCGCGCGCCATTTCCATGTCAAAGCTGGTATCGCCAACCATCACCGCATTTTCCGGCGCGACGCCGGTTTCCGACAGGGCCGCTTGAATCATCGAAGGATGCGGTTTTGACGGGTGATGGTCGCTGACCTGACGGGTAACGAACAGATGCCGCAGGTCATGCCCGTCCAACAGCTTGTCCAACCCGCGCATGGATTTGCCGGTGGCCACGCCCAAGATGTTTTCGGGCACCGCATGCAGCGCCTCAAGCGTGTCGCGCGCATGCGGATAAAGCGGCGAAGAGGTCGCCACACCCGATTGCGCCCGCAGGCCCATATAGGCCTCCTTATAGGCCTGCACGATCTGGGCATGGGTCGTCTCGGGCAAATCCGGTGCCAGACGCGGGATCGCCACGTCAAGCGACAGCCCGACAATCCCCAGAACCGCCGAATGATCCGGCGCCGGGTGATCGGCGCGCGCAAAGGCATGGGTCATCGCCGCCACGATATCGCCCTGGCTATCGACCAGCGTGCCGTCGACATCAAAGATGATCAGGCGCAGCGGTGCCGTCATGCCATATCCTCAAGCGGGTCATCGGGGGCCTCGCTCGGGATCCATTGGAACATGTCCCAGGTGCGCTGCATATGCTCCGGCAAGGGCGCGGTGATATGCAGAATCGCGCGGCTGACCGGGTGCTCGATGGTAAGCGAGCGGGCATGCAGGTGCAATTTGCGGCTGATGTCGCCGCCAAGCTGTGCGCCCCAGCCATCGCCAAGGTTTTCCTGCCCCGAGCCGCCGTATTTGCCGTCACCGATGATCGGATGCCCGATCTCGGCCATATGCGCGCGAAGCTGATGGGTGCGTCCGGTGACCGGGATAAGCGCCATCCAGGATGTGCGCCCGCCTGCGGCCTCGATCACCGCGTAATCGGTGGTGGCCGTCTTGGCGCCGGGGGTGGCATCGACATCGCGCGGATGCACGCAGATCATCTTTTCCCCCTCGCCCTTGGCGCCATGGCCCGGCGCCTTGACCAGGGCATAGCGAATGGTGCCGATACGCGGGTTGGGCACGCCGGCGACGGCGGCCCAATAGATCTTGCGCGTGGCACGATGCCGGAACGCCGCCGTCAAGCCACGCGCCGCCTCACGGGTGCGCGCCAAGAGCAGAACCCCCGATGTGTCCTTGTCAAGCCGATGCACCAGTTTCGGCTTTTCCTCCATCCCGAAGGTCAGCGCCTCGGCCATACCATCGACATGGCGGCTTTGCTTGCTGCCGCCCTGCACCGGCAGGCCGGGAGGTTTGTTCAGCGCGATGATGTGATCATCGCGGTAAATCACGCAAGATTGGATCATGCGCGCGTCGGCGGCGCTTACCCGAGAGGTATAGACCTCGGGCTTGTCGCCCGGCCTTGGCAGTGGCGGAATGCGCACCTGCTGGCCCGCGACAAGCCGCGTGGCCGGCTTGACCCGACCGCCATCGACGCGAAACTCGCCCTTGCGGCAAAGTTTTTCAATCTGAACCTGCCCGAGATGCGGGAACATCCGCCGCAACCAGCGATCCAGCCGCTGATCGCCATCATCCACCGCGACCGTCAATATCTGTACGCTTCTCATGCCCATACCATCCGTGCCAGCCAGACCCCAAGAACAAGCGCCGCCAAAGACAGCACCACCGACAACAGCACATAAGCCGCCGCCGCGCCGAACTGTCCCCGCTCGAACAGGGTATAGGCCTCAAGTGAAAAGGCGGAAAACGTTGTGAAACCACCAAGAATTCCGGTCATCACAAGCGGATTGAGATGACCAAGATCGCGGTGAAAGGAAAGGACCATGAAAACCCCCATCAGGAAAGAGCCCAGAACATTGACAGTGATCACGCCCAAGGGAAAGCCCGGCCCGGTCACGCGCAACAGCGTAAGGGTCGCACCATAGCGCAGGCTGGCGCCGAGCGCACCGCCAATCGCCACCTGAAGAAAGCTTGTCATCATGGCCGCGTCTGTCGCGCGCGCGCCCTTGATTGTCAAGCCGCACAGGGCCAAACCCCCGGCAGGGACAGCGGTAGGGGCGGGATGCCTCCGGCGGAAGTATTTGTATCAAGAAGAAAATGGCTCCATGCTCGAGCGGGGTCTTTTGCCAATGATCCAAGGCCGCTAGTGTGCGCCCGAAGAAATGCCCTTGAGGATATGAACATGACCCAGCCCGCCGAGCCGCTGACCCTTTTGCGCGACCTGTTTGACCGGGCCGTGGCGGTGGCCGATCCAATGCAAAGCCTGCATCACGCCCTGCCGCCGCGCCCCGAGGGGCGATTGGTGGTGATCGGGGCCGGCAAGGCCAGCGCGCGCATGGCCGAGGCGGTCGAGGCGGTCTATGGCCCCTGCGAGGGTCTGGTGATCACGCGCTATGGGTACGCGCGCGCCTGTCAGGGCATTGAGATTGTCGAGGCCGCGCATCCGGTCCCGGACGAGGCCGGGCTTGCCGCGACCGCAAGGATGCTTGATCTGGTGGCGGGGCTTGGCGAGGGCGACATGGTGCTTGCTCTGATCTCAGGCGGGGCCTCGGCGCTTTTGGTGCAGCCTGCGGGCGAGATGACATTGGCCGAAAAGCAGGCGGTAAATGCCGCACTCCTGGCCTCGGGGGCCCCGATTGGCCAGATGAACGTGGTGCGCAAGCATCTGAGCCGGGTCAAGGGCGGGCAACTGGCCGCCGCAGCCTATCCTGCGCGGATGATGGCCTTGATGATTTCCGATGTGCCGGGCGACGATCCCGGTCAGATCGGATCGGGCCCGACCGTGGGCGAGACCAGCACCCCCGCCGATGCGCGCGCCATTATCGAGCGGTTCGGGATCGAGCTGCCCGGCAGCGCACAGGCGGCCCTTGTTGGGCAAAGCGGGGTGATCGCCCCGGATGACATCCGCCTGAGCAAGGTCGAAAACGTGATCTACGCCGCGCCGTCACAATCCCTGGCCGCCGCCACCGATCTTGCGCAGGAGCACGCGATCACGGCGACCATTCTTGGGGATGCGCTCGAGGGCGAAGCCCGCGACGTGGCGCGCGCGCATGCCAAGGCGGCGCTTGCGGCTCAGGCGGGCCTTGGCGCAAGCGCTACGCCGGTGCTTTTGCTCTCGGGCGGCGAGTTGACCGTAACCCGACGTGGCGACGGGATCGGCGGGCCGAACGCGGAATATGCGCTTGCCTTGGCACTGGCGCTTGACGGCGCACCGGGTATTCACGCGATTGCCTGTGATACGGACGGCGTCGATGGTGCCGCAGAGGTGGCCGGGGCGATGATCGGGCCGGATACGCTGACCAAGGCGCGCATGGCGGGGCGTGATCCGCAGCAGGCCCTGGATGCCAACGACGCGCATGGCTTTTTCGACGCCATCGGCGATCAGGTCGTGACCGGCCCGACCCTGACCAATGTCAACGATTTCCGCGCCATACTGATTGCCCCGGCCTGACGTCAGGTCGCGCCGCAGCTGCGCCCTGCAATTTTGAGTCGCGTCCCGCGCGAGGATTTGCGACATTGGTTGCAGAAACAGCAAGAGGACCAGATATGCGCCGCAGATGTTTCATCGCTGCCCTGGCGGCTGCCATGCTCGGGCCCTGGCTACCGGTGGCGGCAGCCCCGATGCCGATCATCGCCGACGAGATCACCAAGTTGCTGAGCGGCAATACGATTGTCGGCACTTGGTCGGGCACCCGCTATCGCCAGTATTTCGATGCCAATGGGACCACCACCTATGCAACCGAAGGCGGGCGCCCTGATGATGGCCGCTGGCGAATCAACCCGGACACAAACGAATATGAAAGCTGGTGGCGCAGCACCGGCTGGACCCCCTATCTTTTGGTGCGCAAAGATGACGGCGGATATGCCTGGGTCAATGGCGAGCGGTACGAATTTTTCGACATCGTGAAGGGCAAACAGATCGACTGGTGACCCCGATGCGAGGCGCGCTGTCAGGCGCGAAGAGCCGCCTCTAGCGCAGGGCAGGCAGGCCAATGCCCGTCGACTCGAACCCACCATCGACGGCGATGATCTGACCAGTGACATAGCTGGCCTTGTCCGAACAAAGGAAGGTGATCATCGAGGCGATTTCATCCTCGGTGCCATAGCGATTGAGCGGAATGGCGTCGTGATAGGCGGCGATGATTGCCGGGCTGTGCACGGCCATGGCAAGCTTGGTCGCCACCGGCCCTGGACAGACGCAATTGGCGCGCACGCCAAATTCGCCCAATTCCGCCGCTTGCTGTTGGGTCAGATGCTTGACCGCCGCCTTCGAGGTGCCATAGGCCACCCTGAGGGTCGAGGCGCGCAGGCCCGAAATCGAGGCGATATTCACAATCGCGCCGCGCGCGGCACAAAGGGCATCGCGCAGGGCCTGACTTGTCAGGAACACACCATCAAGATTGGTCTCCATCACGGTGCGCCAGCGGGCAAAATCGGTCTCGGCGATGGGGCCGAAATCGGCAACCCCGGCATTGTTGACAAGCGCATCGACGCTCTCGCTTGTCGCCATGACATGCGCCGCCATCTGCGCCACCTGATCGGGCTGTGACACATCGCAGATCACCGGATCAACACCCACAAGCCCGAGCGCGGCCTGTTCAAGTGCCGGTTCGTCCCGGTCCACCATGACCACACGCCAGCCCTGATCGAGAAACTGCTTGGTGGTGGCCAGCCCGATCCCGCGCGCGGCCCCTGTGACGATGGCGGTTTTCATATGTGGCCTCCTTGCTGATCTGGTTGGCGCCAAGTTTACGCCGGATTGGTTGCCATTGACCATAAGCCTTGAGCGGAATTGCGAATTCCGACAGGGTGGCAGGCAAAAGAGTGGCCGCGTGATACTTGAAACCGAAAACCTATGCGACCAGATGACCGAATGGCGGCACGGGTTTCATCGTCATCCCGAGCTTTAATTTGATCTTGGGTACATCTCTGCGCGTGTCGTCGAACGGGTGCGGGGCTTTGGCCTTGAGGTGCATATGGCAATGGCGCTTGGGGCGGCAAAACGGCTTGCCGACGCGGGCGATTTCAATGGCCGCGCCGTGTTTATCTTTCAGCCCACCGAAGAATTCGGCCAAGGCGCTGCCGCAATGATCGGCGACGGGCTTTTTGACCGCTTCCCGGTGGATGAGGTCTATGCAATGCGCAATATTCCCGGGCTTGAGGTGGGCGCATTTGCCGCCCGGCCCGGGCCGATCACCGCCGCGGAATTGCTGTTTGAGATCGACATCACAGGTCGCCGTGCATCGCCGGGCCGCCCTCTTCACCCGTCACAATTGATAGCCTCGACTGTGACCGCCAAATTTGGTGGTGGCCCTCTCAGAGCCATTGGACAGCGGCGGTCCTGCACTGTAAGAAAACATCGATGGTGCGCCGGCTCTGGCCCCTGAACATCAGTCGCAGGAGCAGGCGCATGGCTCAGAAACTGTTCGGAACCGATGGCGTGCGCGGATGCGCAAACAGCTGGCCAATGACCGCAGACATGGCACTGCGCCTTGGCGCGGCGGCCGGGCGCTATTTTCGCACCGACAAACAAGAGCACCGCGTCGTGATCGGCAAGGATACGCGTCTGTCGGGCTATATGATAGAATACGCGATGACCGGCGGATTCACCTCGACAGGGATGAACGTGCTGCTGCTTGGGCCTGTGCCAACGCCCGCCATAGGATACCTGACGCACAGCATGCGCGCCGATGTGGGGGTGATGATTTCCGCAAGCCACAATCCGGCAAGCGATAATGGGATCAAACTGTTTGGCCCGGATGGCTTCAAGCTTGATGATGAAGCCGAGGCCGGCATCGAGGCGCTGTTGAACAGCGGCGTCTCCCCGGCTGCGCCGGAAAACATCGGCCGCGCCAAGCGCATTGATGACGCGCGCGGGCGCTATGTGGAATATGCCAAGACTACCTTTCCACATCGCAGACGCCTTGACGGGCTTCGCATCGTTCTGGATTGCGCCAATGGCGCCGCCTATCGCACCGCCCCCGAGGTTCTTTGGGAATTGGGTGCCGAAGTGATCGCCATGGGCGTCGCGCCAGACGGTTTCAACATCAACCTCAACTGTGGCTCGACCAAACCCGAGGCAGCGGCGCGAAAGGTGCTTGAAACCCGCGCCGATCTTGGCATTTGCCTTGATGGCGATGCCGACCGGGTGGTGTTGATCGACGAGCAGGGCAAGATCGCCGATGGCGATCAGCTCATGGCGCTGATTGCGACCCGTTGGGCCAAAGAGGGTCGGCTTGCGGGCAAAGCCCTTGTCGCCACCGAGATGTCCAACCTCGGGCTGGAACGACACCTGAAGGCCCAGGGGATCGACCTCAAGCGTACCGCAGTCGGGGATCGCTATGTGGTCGAGGAAATGCGCGCCAGCGGTCACAACCTTGGTGGCGAGCAATCCGGCCATATCGTGATGACCGACTTTGCCACCACCGGCGACGGCCTTATCGGCGCGCTGCAATTTCTGGCGGCGATGATCGAGACCGGCCAAAGGGCCAGTGACCTCATACAGGTCTTCAAGCCAGTACCACAGCAATTGATCAACGTGCGCTTTGGCAAGGGCAAGACCCCGCTCAAGGCCGATGCCGTTCAGGCCGCAATTGCAGGTGCCAAAAAGGAATTGGGCGGCGAGGGGCGGCTTTTGATCCGCGAGTCAGGCACAGAGCCGCTTATCCGCGTGATGGCCGAAGCGTTTGATCCCGCCCTTCTTGAGCGAGTCATTCAAAGCGTCGCCAGCGCCGTTCGTCTGGAAAGCTAAAGCATGTTGCTCAAAAGTGGGACCCGGTTTTGAGCGATCCGAACATGCGAAATCAATAAGTTAGAGCATGTCGCGTTCATTCGCATTCACGCGATATGCTCTAGGTTTTCATCGCCGCGCGGCGCGCGGCAAGCGTCGCCGCCTCATCCACCGCGCCCGTGCCATCCACAACAACAACCCCGAACAGCGCAAGCGCCTGATCCGCGGTATAACGGCCAAGGCGCACATCCTCGGCCACCGCCGATGGATCGCGCCGCATCGGATTGCCATAGCCGCCCCCACCCGGCGTGCGCACATGTACGCGATCACCCGGAGCAAGCGGGATATCCTGTTCCTTTGACAGATGCTCCGGCGTATAAGGCACGCCGCCGCGCCAGACGGTCACCTCGTTGGGGGCGCCATCGCCACCGCCAAGCGCGCCTTGCGGGTCAAAGCGGCCATGATCCATCACAAAGCTGGCCTGTGCGCTGCCGCGGCGCAGCTCTACCTCGTAATCAAGCCCGAAGCCGCCGCGATATTGCCCGGCCCCGCCCGACCCGTCGCGCAGGGCATAACGGTGATAAAGCACCGGATAGGCCTGTTCCATGATCTCGACCGGCGGCGCCTTGGAGATGCCGATGGTCGAGCACCCATTGCTAAGCCCGTCCCCCATGACAGAGCCGCCATAGCCGCCGCCCGAAAGCTGATACATCACGAAATCGCGGCCCTTTTCGGGGTCATGCCCGCCAAGCGCGAAATTGCCGCTTGTACCGGCGGGCGCCGCCGTCACCCGCCCCGGCAAGGCCGCCACGAGCGCGGCAAAGACCGCCTCGGCGATCCGCTGGCTGACCTCGGCGGCACAGCCCGACACCGGGCGCGGATATTGCGCATCCAGAAACGTCCCTTCGATCCCCGTCACGCGTAGCGGTTCAAACGCGCCGGCACTGATCGGAACCTCGGGGAAGATATGGCGCATCGCCAGATAGACCGAGCTAAGCGTCGTGGCGCGCACCGAATTCATCGGCCCCCGGCAGGGCACGCTTGATCCGGTGAAATCAAACAACAGATCCTCGCCCTCGCGGGTCACGCCAAGCCGGATTTCAAGCGGCTCGTTGACCACGCCGTCACTATCGACATAAGCGGTTGCACGGTGCGGGCCGGGGCCGATAGCGCCGATAAAGCTGCGCATCTGCGCCGCCGCGCGGCTGCGTAATTCGGCAATCGCGCCGCGCACCACGTCATCGCCATAGCGATCCAAAAGCGCATCAAGCCGCGCCGCGCCAAGATCAAGCGTCGCCGCCTGCGCCGTGACGTCGCCAATCCTCTGATCGGCGACGCGGATATTGGAGCAGATGATGGCGTAAATCTCGGCGTCCATCACCCCGCGCTTGAAAAGCTTTACCGGCGGCAGGCGCAGCCCCTCTTGTTCGACCGACGTGGCCGAGGCGGAAAACCCGCCCGGCACGGCGCCGCCGGTATCGGGCCAGTGCCCTGTATTGGAGAGCCAGCAAAACAGCACGCCATCGCGGTAATAGGGCCGCGCAAAGCGCACATCCATCAGATGCGTGCCGCCAAGATAGGGATCATTGACAATATAGATATCGCCCGGCTCCGGCGCCCCGGCGCGGCCCTCGCCAATCATCGAAATCAGGGTGCGGGTGGAATATTGCATGGTGCCGACAAAGACCGGAAGACCGCCCGCCCCTTGGGCAATCAACGCCCCGTCAGTGGCGTCATAAATCCCGTCAGAGCGGTCATTCGCCTCGGCGATCACCGGCGAAAAGGCGGCGCGCGAAAACGCGAGATCCATCTCGTCGCAGACCTGCTGAAGGCCGGCCTGAATGACCGACAATGTGATCGGATCAAGCGCCATGGCCAAGCCCCCCGATATGAATGATGATATTGCCATGCGCGTCGCCGGTGGCCACATCGCCCGGCTCGATCAGGGTGGTGGTGTCCATCTGTTCGATCACCGCCGGGCCGGGCATCTGAAACGCCAGCGGCAGGTGATCGCGCCAATAAATCGGTGTCTCGTGCCAAGCTCCGTTGATATAGACCTGCCGCCGCCCGGTTTCGGCCTCAGCCACGCTTGCGCGGCGGCCCGACGGGTCAATCAGCGTCGAGAGGTCAAGCGGCGCGCGCGCACCGATCACCGAGCAGTTGGCGTTGACAAGGTTGGCGCGGATATCACCAAGCCTGACCCGGAAGCGGTTGAAATAGGCCGTCTCGAACAACGCATGAAGCGTGGCATTGTCAACATCCGGCCCCGGCAGATCAACCCGAAGTAAATGCGTCTGGCCGATGAACTGCATATCCACGGAATAGAGATAGCGCCGACCGCTAAGATCAATCGTTTCGCGGTCGATCAACCGGTCGCCCTCGGCCACCTGCGCGGCAAAGACCTCGGCCAGGGCGCCCTTGGGCAGGGCGTCAAGCGGAGTGTTCAGGGTGCGCACGAAATCATGGCGCAGATCGGCCACGACACAGCCGATGGCGTTGGTGATGCCGGGTCGCGCGGGCACAAGCACGCGCGGCAGACCCAATTCACGCGCCAGGGCGGCGGCATGCAAGGGCCCGGCCCCGCCAAAGGCAAACAGCGCAAAATCGCGCGGGTCGGCCCCAAGCGACAGCGACACCATGCGAATGGCCCCGGCCATCTTGGTGTTGGCGATACGGATCACCGCCTCGGCGGCGGCGGTCACGTCAAGGCCCAAGGGGGTGCCAAGCCGGGCCGCAAACACCCGCGCCACGGCCTCGGGGGCAACCGCCCCGGTCTTGGCAAGCTGCGCCGGATTGAGCCGTCCAAGGATCAGGTTGGCATCCGAAATCGTCGGCTCGCTGCCGCCACGCCCGTAACAGATCGGGCCGGGCTCTGCGCCGGCACTTTCCGGGCCGACCTCAAGCAGACCGGCGGCATTCACCCGCGCGATTGATCCGCCCCCGGCGCCGACGGTGCGCACATCGACCATCGGCACATGGATCGGCATGGCATATTCGATCTCGATCTCGCCCGACACGGCAGGCTGCGCCCCCCGGATCAGCGCCACATCGGTCGAGGTGCCGCCCATGTCATAGGTGATCAGGTTTTCCATCCCCGCCAGCCGCCCGGTATAGGCCGCCGCCATCACACCCGAGGCCGGGCCCGACATCACCGTCTTGGCCGCCTCGCGCGCCACGGTGCGCGCCGAGACCATGCCGCCATTGCCGTTCATCACCAGCACGTCGCGGGTATATCCCCCCGCCGCCAGCTCATCCGTGAGCCGGGCCAGGTAACGCGCCAGAATAGGCTGGACGCTGGCATTGACCGCCGCCGTCACGCCGCGCTCGAACTCGCGGCTTTCCGACAGGATCGCGTGGCCCATGGTGATGTGATCATTCGGCCAGATCCCGGCCAGAATGTCGGCGGCGCGACGCTCGTGATCGGGGTTGGCATAAGCGTGCAGGAAATGCACCACCACCGAGATACAGCCCTGATCAAGCAACTGTTGCCCGGCGGCCAGAACCGCGACCTCATCAAGCGGCGTCACCACCGCACCGGCCGCATCGACACGCTCGGCCACCTCAAGGCGCAGGTCGCGCGGGATGATCGGGGTGAACTCTCCGGTCATCCCATAGGGCTGTGGCCGGGTGCGACGGCCCAGTTCAAGCACATCGCGAAACCCGGCGGTGGTGATCATGCCGGTGCGGCTCAGCTTGCGTTCAAGTACGGCGTTGGTGGTGGTGGTCGTGCCATGCACGATAAGGTCAAGCGTGGCCAGATCGCACGCGGCGGCGGCAAGCGCCTCGATCACGCCATGGGCCTGATTTTCGGTGGTGCTTGGCACCTTGGCCAGGCGCACTTTGCCGCTGTGCGGATCAAGCTGTACCAGATCTGTAAAGGTGCCGCCCACGTCGATTCCGGCCATCTGCCCTGTGTGCCGCTTGTCCATCTGCCCGCCTTTGCCCCGCTTTTGCCCCAGCTTGGCGAGCGATGGGCAAAAGTCAACGCGCTTGGACCGATGCGCCGGGTCCACAAAGAAAAACGGCCCCGCCAATCACGACGGGGCCGTTAAATGTGAGCCTAAAGCCGGTAGGCTTAGTCTTTGTCGGCCTTCAGGGCCGCGCCAAGAATATCGCCCAGCGAGGCGCCCGAATCGGACGAGCCATACTGTTCGACTGCTTCTTTTTCTTCGGCAATCTCACGCGCCTTGATCGACAGGCCAAGACGACGGGTCTTGCTGTCAACATTGGTCACGCGGGCGTCGATCTTGTCACCGACCGAGAAACGCTCGGGGCGCTGTTCGGCACGGTCACGCGACAGATCAGAGCGGCGGATGAAGGATTTCATGCCCTCATATTCCACTTCGATCCCGCCATCTTCGATCGCGGTCACGGCAACGGTGATGATCGAGCCACGCTTCACGCCACCAACGGCTTCGGCGAACTTGTCACCGCCAAGCGCTTTGATCGACAGCGAAATACGCTCTTTCTCGATATCGACTTCCGAGACAACCGCCTGAACCATGTCGCCTTTGCGATAGTTCTGGATGGCTTCTTCGCCGCGCTCGTCCCAGCTCAGGTCCGAAAGGTGAACCATGCCGTCGATTTCGCCTTCGAGGCCAATGAACAGACCGAATTCGGTGATGTTCTTGACTTCGCCTTCGACCTCGGTGCCCTCGGGGTGGGTTTCTGCAAACACTTCCCACGGGTTGCGCATGGTCTGTTTGAGACCAAGGCTGACGCGGCGCTTGGCACCGTCGATTTCCAGAACCATGACTTCGACTTCCTGGCTCGTCGAAACGATCTTGCCGGGATGTACGTTCTTCTTGGTCCAGGACATTTCCGAAACGTGAACAAGGCCTTCAACGCCGGGCTCAAGCTCAACAAATGCACCGTAATCGGTGATGTTGGTCACGCGGCCGGTGTGCACCGATTCCAGCGGATACTTGACAGCAACCAGATCCCACGGATCTTCCTGCAACTGCTTCATACCAAGGCTGATACGGTGGGTTTCCTTGTTGATCTTGATGACCTGAACCTTGACGGTCTCGCCAATCGCAAGGATCTCGCTGGGGTGGTTCACACGGCGCCATGCCATGTCAGTCACGTGCAGCAACCCGTCAACACCGCCCAGATCAACGAACGCACCGTATTCGGTGATGTTCTTGACCACGCCTTCGACATTCTGACCTTCGGTCAGGTTGCCGATGACTTCGGCGCGCTGTTCGGCACGGCTTTCTTCCAGGATGGCGCGACGCGACACAACGATGTTGCCACGGCGACGGTCCATTTTCAGGATCTGGAAGGGCTGCTTGAGGCCCATCAGCGGGCCGGCATCGCGCACGGGGCGCACATCAACCTGAGAGCCGGGCAGGAACGCAACAGCGCCGCCCAGATCAACGGTAAAGCCACCTTTGACACGGCCAAAGATCGCGCCTTCAACGCGCTCTTCGTCGGCATAGGCTTTTTCGAGACGATCCCAGGCCTCTTCGCGGCGGGCCATTTCACGCGAAATGACGGCTTCGCCACGCGAGTTTTCGGCCGAGCGCAGGAAGACTTCCACCTCGTCGCCAACGGCGATTTCGGGGGCTTCACCGGGATTTGCGAATTCTTTAAGATCGACGCGGCCTTCCATCTTGTAGCCTACGTCGATGATGGCCTGGCCCGCTTCGATTGCGATGACCTTGCCTTTGACAACGGACCCTTCGTCGGGCGTGTCCATTTCGAAGCTTTCGTTCAGGAGGGCTTCGAATTCCTCCATAGATGTGTTCTGAGCCATGTGGTCTCTGGTTTCCTTTACAAAATTTTTCTGGCCGCGCGGTTGTCTCCGCAGGTCTTGGTGTTTCATTGGTCAAAGATGAAACGCAAAACAAAGAGGGCCGGTTGTCCCGACCCTGCTCAATCTCAATGTAATGCGGTGGTTTCCACCTTCTCGACGAAGCGTCTATAACGCTCTGCCACCTGACAATCAAGTCCTTCCTGTGTGGCCACACAAGAGTTGTCGGAACGCCGGGGGCGCTTGCCGCTCAGGTCCGGGCGGCCTCGATAACCTTGATCGCCTGTGCGACGGCCTGATCAATGCTCATCGCCGAGGTGTCCAGAAGGATCGCATCCTTGGCGGGTTTCAAGGGCGCGGTGGCGCGCGCGCTGTCGCGGGCGTCGCGGATGCGCAAATCGTTCAGCACCTCCTCCACGGTAATCTCGTGCCCTTTCTCGCAAAGCTCCTTGTGGCGCCGGCGCGCGCGTTCGTCATCGCCCGCCGTGACGTAGAGTTTGACCTCGGCATCGGGGCAGATCACCGTGCCGATGTCGCGCCCGTCAAGCACGGCCCCGCCGGAACGCCGGGCAAAGGCGCGTTGAAAATCCACGAGGGCGGCGCGCACCTCGGGGATGGCGGCAACGCGGCTGGCGGCCTGTCCAACCTCGGGGGTGCGCAGATCATCGGCGTCAAGATCGCTCGCCTGAAGGCTTTGCGCGGCCTCGACCGCATCAAGCCCCTGCACCATCCGCCGACCCGTGGCGCGATACAAAAGCCCGGTATCAAGATGGGCAAAGCCGAAATGCGCCGCCACGGCCCGGCCAATCGTGCCTTTGCCCGCCGCCGCCGGCCCGTCAATCGCAATGGTAAAGGCCATCGGTGCCATCCTCTTTTCCCGGGTGCCCTAGCTAGCCGATTGCCGCCAAAGGCTCAAGCATCGCTTGACGCTTGACCCGGATGGATTGGCAAGGCATCACCACGGCCATGCAGATTTACAAGATTTTCCGTGCCCCCGAGTGGGCCGACCTGCGCGCCAAGGGCGAAACGCCCGGTGCTCCGGTGGATGTGGCCGATGGCTTTGTGCATTTCTCAACGATTGAACAGGCACCTGAAACCGCCGCCAAGCATTTCGCTGGCGAGGACGGCTTGATGCTTGTGGCGATCGAGGTGGACCGGCTTGGCGATGCCCTGAAGTGGGAAGAATCGCGCGGCGGGGCACTTTTCCCGCATCTTTATCGCAACCTGCGACTTGGTGATGTGGCTTGGGCGCAGCCGCTGCCGCTGGTCGGCGGCGCGCATCAGTTTCCCGCAGGCCTCGCATGACACCGCTAGAGCGGATCGGCCTTGCGGCCCTGCACCGGTGTGACCCGGAAACCGCGCATGGTCTTGCGCTCAAGGCGCTGCGCTTGGGGCTTGCGCCCCAGCCCGGCCCGGTGACAAGCGCACGCCTCATGACCGATCTGGCGGGGATGGCCCTGCCCAACCCGGTGGGACTGGCCGCGGGGTTTGACAAGAACGCCGAGGCCCTCACCCCGCTCTCGCGTGCGGGTTTCGGCTTTGTCGAGGTCGGCGCCGTCACCCCCCGCCCACAGCCGGGCAATCCACGCCCGCGCCTGTTTCGCCTGAGCGAGGACCGCGCGGTGATCAACCGTTTTGGCTTTAACAACCTCGGGATGGAGGCCGCCGCCGCGCGTCTGGCGATGCGCCCCAAGGATGCGGTGATCGGGCTTAACCTTGGCGCCAACAAGGACAGCGACGACCGCGCCGAGGATTTCGCCCGCGTGCTTGGCCATTGCGGCGCGCATCTGGATTTTGCCACGGTCAATGTCTCAAGCCCGAACACCGAAAAGCTGCGCGATCTGCAAGGAGCCGCGGCGCTTACGGCGCTTCTCAAGGGGGTGATGGAAACCCGCGACTGGTTGCCCAATCCAATCCCGATCTTTCTCAAGATCGCGCCCGACCTTGACGACACCGAGCTTTCCGAGATCGCCGACGTGGCGCGCGCCTCGGGGCTGAGCGGGATCATCGCCACGAATACGACGCTTTCCCGAGACGGGCTGAAAAGCCTGGCGAGGGATCAGGCCGGCGGACTCTCGGGGCAACCGCTGTTTGAGAAATCCACCCGCGTTCTGGCGCGGCTGTCAGAGCTGACGGGCGGTGAGATACCCCTGATCGGGGTCGGTGGCATCGCCAGCGCCGAACAGGCGTATGCCAAGATCTGCGCCGGGGCGAGCGCGGTGCAGCTTTATTCGGCGCTGGTCTATCACGGGCTATCGCTAGCGCGCGATATTGCCCAGGGCCTTGATGCCCTGCTTGCCAAGGACGGTTTCGCCACGGTCGCAGAGGCGGTCGGCACCAAACGCGGCGATTGGCTATGATCACGCTCTGGCACAATCCGCGCTGTTCCAGATCGCGCGTCACGCTCGCGCTGTTGCAGGAGGCGGGCGCGCCTATTACCCTGTGCCACTATCTTGAGGATGCCCCTGACTTTGACGGGCATTGCCAAGTTGTTGCGCTTCGGGTTTGAAAGGTCATGGCTACAGCTTTCAAGCAGTCATCTGAGCGGCATAGTCTGTCCAGAGACAGAAAGCATCTGCCCGGGCGTGGCGATAGGAAGTGGCGGCCAGTTTGTAGCGTCGAGGGCGCAAAATGGTGTTAATCAGGTGGTGTGCGGCAAGGAAGCCTGTGCTTGCCGTGGCGAGTTGAACCGCCCCATGATCCATTTAAGACACTACCTCACACCATCCACAGGCGCAAACCCCTCATACACTTCCTCCCATGACAAAACGCACCATCGCACAGCAGATCAATGAAGCAAACGACCGCCTCGCACGCCTCAAGGCCCGCCAGAAGAAGGCCGAGGCCCACGATATCGCCCCCCCTGATCGAGGAACTGCGGCTAGAGCATGTCGCGTTCATTCGAATTCACGCTACCTGCTCTAACCTATTGATTTCACATGTTCGAGAAGCTCAAAATCGGGTCCCACTTTTGAGCAACATGCCTTAAAGGCCGAAGAACAGAATGGGCCGAATCATGGATGAAAACAGACTCAGCGAAGTGCTCGCCGTGCTGGTCGAAGAGATCGGCGCGATCAAGATGGCAGCACAGGACAATGCCGCCATTCAGACACAGCACAGCGCAGATATCCGCAATCTGGCCGCCGAAATCGCGATCACGCTCCTGTGCGTGATGAGGCTTGGCACGTGGATCTTGATCTGAAGTGTCAAACCGCCAAGCCAGTCTCTCTTTAGTCGATTCGTGCATCCCTTCGGCTCATGAACGCCGATTGATTGGACTTTGGTGCAACGTTCTCCACCATAGTTTACGATTTCGAATGCGCATTTGATCCATGTCAGGGGCATGTCCCCTGATAAGGAGAATACTTTGCGCAAGAGTGTTGTCTTGCCCTGACAGTTGGGCAGCGTGCCATCGGTGCGTTACAATCTAGGCGGATGGATTCGCGCTGGACAATCAAGGCTGGGATCAGATGATTACGCTCGCCGAGTTTGCACCCCTCATATCCAAGGAGAGCATCGCAGCATGGCCCGCAAATCCACTCGCCGCCAGATCCAGTCGCCCAAGAAGGAAGCTCCAGAACCCCGGTCAGCAGTTGTTCCGCTGGTTCAACCCCCTGCCCACAAGCCGTCTCCAGATAAGCGCGAGCCGCATCCTCACGCCGCTCTAGACCGAAGCGCCATGGCGAGCTTGGCGCGGTTTACCGGCGGACTGTCGCCCCATGCGATGATCGACGCCTGGAGCGACTGGGCGATGCATCTGGGCCGCGCACCGGGGCGGCAATTGGAACTGATGGAGCGGGCACAGGCGAATGCAGTAAAGCTGGCGCAATTCACGGCCGCACAGATGCTCGGACAAGCGCCTGAAAAGCCCTTCAAGCCGGGGCCAAATGATACGCGATGGACGCATGAGGGCTGGGGCGGCGCGCCCTTTGCCCTCTGGCAGCAGGGGTTTCTGGCGACACAGGACTGGTGGCATGCCGCGACCTCGGAATTACGCGGATTGCGACGTCAGAATGCGGATCGGACGGGATTCTTGATGCGACAGCTTCTCGATACGGTGTCGCCATCGAATTTTCCGCTGGGCAACCCTGAGATTCTGGAGAAAACGCAGGCGGCAGGCGGGCGCAACCTGATCGGTGGTGTCGCGCATTATCTGGACGACGCCCGTCATATTCTAGCGCAGGAACATCGGCCCGTTCCGCCAGAGTTTGCACTCGGCAAGGCATTGGCATGCGCGCCGGGCGTGGTGGTCTATCGCAACGATCTAATGGAGCTGATCCAGTATTCCCCCACCACGTCAGAGGTGCAGGCCGAACCGGTGCTGATCGTGCCCGCCTGGATCATGAAATACTACATCCTCGATCTTTCGCCTGAGAACTCCTTCATTCGATGGCTGGTCGCACAGGGATATACGGTGTTCTGCATCTCATGGCGCAATCCGGGTTCGGAACACGCGAACCTGTCGCTTGAGGACTATCGCAAACAGGGGATCATGCAGGCGTTAGACATCCTCAACGACATCGTGCCGGATCAGAAAATTCATGCCAGCGGCTATTGTCTCGGCGGCACGCTTCTGGCCATCGCGGCGGCGGCCATGGCGCGTGACTTTGACGACCGCCTCGCCTCGGTCACGCTGATGGCAGCACAGGTGGATTTTGCCGAGGCGGGCGAGCTGCTGCTGTTCCTCGACGAAAGTCAGGTCGCGTTCCTGGAGGACCTGATGTGGTCGCAGGGCTATCTGGACCGGCCGCAGATGTCCGGGGCCTTTGCCGCGATCCGGTCCGAGGATCTGATCTGGTCGCGCGCAGTCCGGCGCTATTTCCTCGGCGAGCCGGACCTGCCCACGGATATCACCGTCTGGGTCAACGACAC
>JAVVFB010000080.1:0-4277 GCA_032251095.1 Roseovarius sp.
CCTGGATCGGGTTTCGCGATTCCAAATGCGCGTTTGAGCGCGCGCAATGGGGGGGTGGCACCGGCGGTGGCCCGGCTTCTGTGGCCTGTCATCTGGATGAGACCGGGCGCCAGCTTTTGTATCTGCAAAACAGCGGTCCGGGCGAATGACACCATGGTGCGGCCGCTCATGACCGGGATGTGTCCAACCCTGCGCCCAAACCCGGGCCCGGCGTCTTATGCCTCGCTTTACGACGGCTTTGCCTGGGATATCCCGGCGCGGCTCAACATGGCGGTGCAGGTGTGCGACGATTGGGCCGCGCGCGCCCCCGAGCGGCTGGCGATTGTCGATCTTTCGGGCGAGGGCGCGCGCGCGATACCCTATGGCGGGCTGCGCACCATGGCCGACGCGCTGTCGCTTGCGCTTGTGGCGCGCGGTGTGCGGCGCGGTGATCGCGTCGGCGTGCTGCGCAGCCAGGGCGCGTGGTGCGCTGCGGCCCATATCGCGATCTGGAAAATTGGCGCAATTTCAATACCTTTGTTCAAACTCTTCAAGCATGATGCCCTGTCAAGCCGGGTTGGTGATGCCGGGGCCAAGGTGATTGTGACCGATGCCGAGGGCGTCGGGCTTTTGGCCGGGCTGGCACAGGTCGAGGTGCTTGTGCCCGAGGCCTGCGCGCTGCCCGAAGGGCGGTTCGAGGCGGTCGATACAGGGCCCGAAGACCCCGCCGTTCTGATCTATACCAGCGGCACCACCGGCGCGCCCAAGGGGGCGCTGCACGGCCATCGCGTCTTGACCGGGCATTTGCCGGGGGTGGAGATCAGCCATGATTTTCTGGGCCAACCGGGCGATTGCCTCTGGACGCCGGCCGATTGGGCCTGGATTGGCGGATTGTTCGACGTGCTGATGCCGGGACTGGCGATCGGGGTGCCGGTGGTTGCGGCGCGTATGGCGAAATTCGGCGTCGAAGACTGCATGAGGATAATCCGGGAAGGTCATGTAAAGAATGTGTTTTTCCCGCCAACGGCGCTGCGCCTTTTGAAGGCGGAGGGCAGTCATATTGCGGGCCTGCGCAGCCTCGCCAGCGGTGGCGAGCCGCTTGGCGCAGAGATGCTCGATTGGGGGCGGCGCGCCTTTGGTCTGACGATCAACGAGTTTTACGGCCAGACCGAATGCAACATGGTTGCCAGCTCCTGCGCGACCCTCTTCAGCCCGAAGCCAGGCTGCCTCGGGAAGGCGGCACCAGGCCATGATCTGGCGGTTCTGGATGAAAACGGTGCGCCCACGCAGGCCGAGGGCGATGTTGCCATAAGGCGAGGATCGGCCTCTATGATGCTGAAATACTGGAATAAACCGGAACAGACAGCGGAAAAGTTTTGCGGTGATTGGATGCTGACCGGGGATCGCGGCATCTGGGAGGGCGACTATCTGCGCTTTGTCGGGCGCGAGGATGATGTGATCACCAGTGCCGGCTATCGCATTGGCCCGGCCGAGATCGAGGATCGTCTCTTGACCCATGCCGCCGTGGCGACGGTTGGTGTGGTGGGCAAGCCCGATCCGGTGAGAACCGAGATCGTCAAGGCCTATGTGGTGCTTCAAGCCGGGGTTGCGGCCTCGGATACCCTGGCGCGAGAGTTGCAGGAACATGTCAAGGAACGCCTTGCAACCTATTCATATCCAAGGGAAATTGGATTTTTAGAGGCCCTGCCGATGACCGTCACGGGCAAGGTGATCCGCAAAGAGCTAAAGGCCCGCGCGGCCGCCGAGGGCAACCCATGAGGGGGGCGGCGCATAGCAAAAGGGCCGATCAAAGGACCGGCCCTTTCCGTTCTGATTGGCGCAGTGCCTTAGAACTTGTGAACGTAGGCAACACCAAGAACCCACGGATCGATCTTGGCCTTGCCGATTTTGACGCCATTCAATTTGACATCGGAATCGATGTCGATCCAGCGCACATCGGCGCGCAGCGCGCCATTGGCGGAAAGCGCGTAATCGACGCCAGCATGCAGCGCAACGCCCCAAGAGTCATCCAGCTTGAGCGAGTTACCCGCAATTGGACCAACAGCTTTGTCTTTCAGGAAGGTCGTGTAGTTGATGCCGGCACCGACGAATGGGGTGATGGGCGAGTTGTTGGTAAAGTGGTATTGCAGCGACAGTGTGGGGGGCAGGTGCTTGACCGACCCAACCTTTGTGCCGCTGCTCCTGATGTCGTGTTGGAACGGCCAAGCGGCCAGCAACTCGACGCCAACATTGTCCATGACAAAATATTCGCCGGTAATGGTCACGCTGTATCCATCTCTGACATTGATCGGAACAGGGCCGGCGAGAACGCCGTTGTTGTTTTTGGGCAGCACGGCTCCGAAGCCAAGGGCAACGGTAAAGTCGCCTTGTTCCTGAGCAAGGGCCGGAGCGGCGGTGCTGGCCATCAGGGCCGCGAGGGTGAGGGCTGTGATCTGTTTCATGGTCTTTCCATTCTTGAGTTTACTTGCGGGAACATGCGGCGGAATCGGGCGCATCACCTTGACCTGAGTCAATTTTCGCGGCGGATGCCGCGCTGCGGCAAAAATGCAACAATCCGGAGGGTGCACGGCGGTGCATGCCCCGCAAATCAGGAGTTATGGGGATGAAGCTAGGCACATCGGCACTGCCCGGATCAGAGGGTTTTCGGGCCAATCGCGAGGCCCATCTTGCGGCGCTTGGCGTGGTTGCAGAGGCCGCAGCCCTTGCGGCGGCGGGCGGCGGAGAAGCGGCGCGCGAGCGACACCTGAGCCGGGGCAAGATGGCGCCGCGCGACCGCGTGGCGAACCTGCTTGATCCCGGATCGCCGTTTCTTGAAATCGGCGCCACGGCGGCGCATGGGCTTTATGGCGGGGCGGCGCCCTGCGCCGGGGTGATTGCGGGCGTTGGCCGGGTGCAGGGGATCGAGTGCATGGTGGTATGCAACGACGCCACCGTGAAGGGCGGCACCTATTACCCGATGACGGTCAAAAAGCACCTGCGCGCGCAGGAGATTGCCGAGGAATGCCATCTGCCCTGCATCTACCTGGTCGATAGCGGCGGCGCCAACCTGCCCAATCAGGACGAGGTGTTCCCGGATCGCGACCATTTCGGGCGGATTTTCTATAATCAGGCCCGGATGAGCGCCAAGGGAATCGCCCAGATCGCCGTGGTCATGGGATCGTGTACCGCCGGGGGCGCCTATGTTCCCGCGATGTCAGACGTCACGATCATCGTCAAGGAACAGGGCACGATCTTTCTGGCCGGGCCGCCTTTGGTCAAGGCAGCCACCGGCGAGGTGGTGAGCGCCGAGGACCTGGGCGGCGGAGATGTGCACACCCGCCTGTCGGGCGTGGCCGATTACCTGGCCGAGGATGACGCGCACGCTCTGGCGCTGGCGCGGCAGGCGGTTGGATCGTTGAACCACGCGCGGCCCGCGACGGTGACTTGGGCCAGCCCCGAGGAGCCGGCCTATGACCCCGAAGACTTGCTTGGCGTGGTGCCGGGCGATCTGCGCACGCCCTATGACATCCGCGAGGTGATCGCGCGGGTCGTCGATGGCAGCCGCTTTGACGAGTTCAAGCCGCGCTTTGGCGAGACGCTTGTCACTGGATTCGCGCATATCAAGGGCTGCCCGGTGGGAATCGTGGCCAATAACGGCGTGCTGTTTTCCGAGGCGGCGCAAAAGGGCGCGCATTTCGTCGAGCTGTGCTCGCAACGCAAGATCCCGCTGGTGTTCTTGCAAAACATCACCGGATTCATGGTCGGGCGGAAGTATGAGAACGAGGGCATCGCGCGCCATGGCGCCAAGATGGTGACTGCGGTGGCGACGACGAATGTGCCCAAAGTGACCATGGTGGTTGGCGGTTCGTTCGGGGCAGGCAATTACGGCATGTCGGGGCGCGCCTATCAGCCGCGCTTCATGTGGAGCTGGCCCAACAGCCGGATCAGCGTGATGGGCGGCGAACAGGCGGCCGGCGTGCTGGCCACCGTCAAGCGCGACGCGATCGAGCGAAAGGGCGGGGAGTGGTCGGCCGAGGAAGAGGCGGCGTTCAGGCAGCCCACGGTCGAGATGTTCGAGCGCCAGAGCCATCCGCTCTATGCCAGTGCGCGGCTTTGGGATGATGGCATCGTCGATCCGCGCAAGACCCGCGATGTGCTTGCGCTCAGCCTGAGTGCAGCGCTTTGCGCGCCGATCGAAGAGACGCGGTTTGGTTTGTTTCGGATGTGAGCGCTGTTTTTCGGGGCGGATGTGGAATTTGAGTATTTGAGCCAAGAAGAAGCCATGGGTTTAGGCTTGG